>JAZNDY010000087.1:0-3086 GCA_045588295.1 Acutalibacteraceae bacterium | reverse complement strand
CCTTGTCTGCGAGCTTGCCAAAAAAGCCGCCGCAGTGCTTGGCAATGATTTTGACATTGAAATTGTTGAAATGCACCATAACCAGAAGATTGATGCTCCCAGCGGCACGGCTTTGATGATTGCAGACGCCATAAAAGAAGAGCTTGACGAAAACACCGTTTATGAATACGACCGCCACTCAAAGCGTGAAAAGAGAACGAAAAACGAAATCGGTATCCACGCAGTAAGAGGCGGCACAATCACAGGTGAGCACGAGGTTATTTTTGCAGGTCATGATGAGATTATCAAAATCTCACATTCTGCAAGAAGCAAAGAGCTTTTCGCAACAGGCGCAGTTAATGCGGCAAAGTTTATCTGCGGCAAAGAAGCAGGTATGTACGATATGGCAGCAATGCTGAAATAAACGGAGGAACAAAAAATGAAGCTTGTTGAAAATATTTTTGTAACAGAAGACGTTACTCTTTTTTCACTCTGCGATGCACCTGCAGACATTGCTCACATTGCAGACGTTTTTAAGATGATTGCAGACGCAGGCATCGACGTTGATATGATTTCACAGTTTCCCTTAAGCGGTGCAAGCTCGGGATTTTCGTTCACCGTAAGCGATAACGATTTTATCCCCGTTCTTGCAATTGCATCAAAGCTGCGCGAAATTAACCCCAAAACCAAAATCAGCGTAAGCAGCGGCAACTGCAAGCTTACCGTAAGCGGTGAAGCTATGAGAGGCACACCCGGTGTTTCGGCAAAGGTTTTCAAAGCGGCGGCAAGCACAGACGCAGACGTAAGAATGATTACAACCTCCGAAATTGAAATTGCAATGCTTGTTGTTAAATCAGACGTTGACAACGTTATTGCCGCAATTGAAAAGGAATTTGCAGAATAAAAAACCAAGAACCGCTTTTTCGGCGGTTCTTTTTGTTTACTGTTTCTTTTGCTCAAAAAGCCAGTCATACCAGTTTTCGTTCTTCAGAAAAACTTTAGCAACCTTATGACCGTACTTCTTATATCTTGAATATTTCACTTTGCTGTTACCTGCGGCTTTCAGCTTTTCAACAAGAATATCGGAACCGTCAACACCGTATTCCGATTTTCCGATTGAAACGTTATCATCGTCTTCAGCATGGACAGCCCACACAGGGATATCCTTTATTGCTTCAAAATACTTATCCTCATCGGCATCCGAATAGCCCATCATCGGCATTGCGGCGGCATAGCGTTCAGGGTGCTTAATTATCTGTGACCAAGTTCCTCCCGCTCCGTTTGAAGAGCCCATCAGGTAAACCCTGTTTTCATCAATGGGATATTTCTCTCTGAGCAGAGGAAACAACTCATTGAAAATCGCATCAAACAAAGTTTTGTCATCAGTTTTGACAAAGATATCAAAACAACAGCTTTTCGGAATTGACGGTACAACCATAATGCACGGATTTTTCTTTTTTCCTTTTCTTATCTTTTTCGCAACCGTCATACATTCGGTAAACGGAACAAGATTTGTTTCGCCGCCATTGGTTCTTCCATGAAGAAAAATAAGTACAGGAAGCTTCTGTCTGTTTTTGTATCGGGGTTCATACACTGCAAACGGCATTGTGTAATCCATGGAATTATTGCAATATCTTAACCTTTTAAAGCCGAATACTTTGCAGCCGTTGGAAACTATGTCACTCTTTAAATCCGAATATTTTTCTTTATAACGCAGTATATCCTCATAAGATTTTGTATACATTTTATATAGTATCGGCGAGGGATAATTAATGTTTGAAAATTCAGGTTTGCCGTCAACCATTCGGTACACTCTGATAATGCGCTGAAAGTATTCAAACTGTTTTGGAGGCGTCTCACCTTTTTTCAGTTTGTATTCAGCGAGTGCAAAAGCGATTTTTTCACCGTTTTGCTCAAATATTTTGTATTTTTTTATATAATCGCTTTTCAGCAAATCAAATTCGTCTTCTTTAAAAGAAAAAAGCATTCTGATTTTCACTTTTCTCACCCTCTCTGCGTTTATATTAACATACATATTATATTATTTCAACAAAAAGCAGGAAGCTGAAACTTCCTGCTTGATATTTTATGCAATTTCTTCAACGTCGATGCCGAGGATAACAACGTCCTCAACAGGCTTGTCGCCGAAGCTTGTTTTAACACCTGCGATTGCATCAACAGTTTCCATACCTTCAACAACCTGTCCGAAAACGGTATGCTTGAAATCAAGCCAGGGTGTGCCGCCGAGATTTCTGTAATCCTCAACGCATTCTGTGGGGAAACCTCTGTCGGAAAGCTGCTCCATCTGGGCAAGAAGACCTGCGTCAACCTCTTTTGCCTGAACAATAAAGAACTGGCTGCCGTTTGTGCCGGGGCCCGCGTTAGCCATTGAGAGAGCACCTCTGATGTTATGGTAATCAACGCTGAATTCATCCTTGAATTCACGTCCCCAGATGCTTTCGCCGCCTCTGCCTGTGCCGGTGGGGTCACCGCCCTGAATCATAAAATCAGGGATAACTCTGTGGAAGATAATACCGTTATAATAGCCGTTTTTTGCGTGCGTTGTGAAGTTTTCAACCGCCTTTGGTGCGGCATCGGGGAAAAGAAGAATTTTTATATCACCCATATTGGTTTTCATTGTTGCAACTGTATCGCCTTTTTCGGGGGTTCTTATCTGTTTGCTCATAATTTTGCCTCTTTCTTATTTATTAGGATCATATTTATCTGAAAGCGCCATAAAGTCAACCTTCGCCATTTTTGTTCTGGGGAAGCTTTCCATAATTTCAATCTTTCTTGGGCAAGAGAATTTTGCAAGGTTCTTTTTGCAAAAAGAATGAATCTGGTTTGTCGCATCATCGTGATTCATAGGATACTTGAGAGTAACACAAAGCTTGACGCAGGGTTTGTTTTTTTGATAACCCTGAACTGCACAGGCTTCACTGATGAAAGGCAGCTGCAAAACTGCGTTTTCAATATCAGCAGGATAAACGTTATAACCGGAAATTATAATCATACGTTTCTTTCTGCCTGTGAAATAAACGAATCCGTCTGCATCCATATGGCCAAGGTCGCCCGAAAGCACCCATCTTACGCCATCCTTATCAACA
>JAZNDY010000086.1:0-4756 GCA_045588295.1 Acutalibacteraceae bacterium | reverse complement strand
AAAAGCTTGGCGTGTCAAGGCTCTCTTTTGTTTCTGCAGAAGAAATGGAAACGCTCATTAACACCGCACCGGGCTCGCTCGGAATAATGAGTCTGCTTTTTGACAATGAGAATAAAATACGTTTTGCGGCAGACAAGGATTTGCTTGAAAATGAATTTTTCTGTTGCCACGCAGGAATAAACACCTGCACACTGAAAATCAGAACGGATGACGTTTTCGGCAAACTTCTGCCGATAATGGGCATTAAAGCTGAATTTATTGAAATATAAACAGAACAACTATTCAAAAAAGGCTTGCATCAACAGCGATGCAAGCCTTAATCTTATTTCTTTTCCATATACTTTCTGACGATTTTAAGAGTTGTTGTTCTGGGGAATTCCTCGTCACGGATTTTAACCTTATTGATGTTTTTGAAGAGGGGCATCTTGCGGTTGAATTCGTTAACGTCAGCCTGAATGCGGTCTCTTGCATCGGGATAATCTTTTTCGTTAAGGAAGAATTCGGCAACAATCTTTTTATCCTCTTCATAAACAAGAACTTCGCTCACGTATTCAATGGACATAAGCTTATCTTCAAGCTCTTCGGGAGAAACGTTTTTGCCGTTTGAAAGAACAATAAGGTTTTTCTTTCTGCCGACAATAAAAAGGAAACCGTCTTTATCAATTCTGCCGTGGTCACCTGTTTTGAACCATTCGCCGTCAAATGCAGCGGCAGTGGCTTCAGGCTCACCGTAATAACCAAGCATAACGTTTGTGCCCTTAACGTAGATTTCGCCAACACCTTCTTCGTCAGGCTCGTTGATTTTGATTTCACAGCAGCCGATAGGCGTACCTACACTGCCGGGTTTGAACTTGCCCGGTCTGTTGCAGGTGATTGCAGGTGAGCATTCGGTAAGACCGTAACCGTTGAAAACGTCGATGCCGAAATCACGCATACCCTCTTCATATTTGGGGTCAAGATATGCTCCGCCGCAAATAATCATATCAAGGTTGCCGCCGAGATTATCGAGAATGGTTTTAAATATCTTGCGTCTTCTGTCAATACCGAGTTTCATAAGAAAACGGCTGATTTTAAGACCTTTTTTAAGAACGTCTTCTCTGCCTGTTTTTCTTGCGGTTTTCCAGATGCGGTCATACATTGTTTCAACAACCAGCGGAACACCGGAGAAGTTATAGGGCTGAATTTTTTTAAGGTCGTTCTGAATGGTTTTAACGCTTTCGCACATATAACCCCATTCCTGAACAATGTATGTGGCAAAGAGTGCGCTTACCCAAGCGTAAGTGTGGTTAAGAGGCAGAAAGCCGATGCAATGTTTGCCCGAAAGGCAACGGCAGGACGCAGAGCAGTTGCTTGCAATGTTTTTGTGTGTAAGCATAACGCCCTTGCTTTTGCCTGTTGTGCCTGAAGTGTAAACTATGCTTGCAAGGTCTTCGGGCTTTACCTCTGCATCGACAAAGCTTCTTTCGCCTGCATCATAAATTTCAGAACCCTTGGCTTTGAATTCGTTGAAATCATCAGCGCAGAAATAATGCTTAACAGGCATATCGGGGTTGTTTTTGAAATTTTCAACCATAGCGCTGAACTTGCCTGTATAGAAAAGCGCATCGCATTCACAGCGGATAAGCTGGTCTGCAAGGTCATCCTCCGGCAGTTTGCAATCCATAGGAACAGAAACATAACCGCCGACAATACAGGTATAATAAGTAACAACCCATTCGGGACAGTTTTCACCGATGAGCGCGATTTTTTCATGATTTTTGAGGCCAAGAGAGTAGAGATATGTGCCGAGTCCGCAAACTTCTTTCCATGTATCGTTATATGTTCTTTCGTGGTCAACACCGTTTCTCACGAACATATACTGCCTTTTATCGCCGCCTTTTTCTGTGCCCTGAACTACAATTTCTTTAAGCGTTTCGTATTCAGGAATTTCAACAGTAACGGCATTCTTGTGGATTTTTTTCATATTTTGTCCCTCGTCTTTATAATTTTAGACATAATAAATCATTTTCGATTGATAATAACATAAATTTTCAAAAAATTCAATAATTTTCTCTTGCTTTTTTTCAGTCAATATTATATTATTGTTTGGAAACAATGTAATTTATTGTATTTTATAAATATATACTGTGAAAAGGAGAAGTTGTGTATGAAGATTTTTGCAGTTTGCCTGCTCTCTTGGTTTATTGCACAGATAATCAAGGTTGTTCTTAACCTCATCAGATACTATATCGGCAAAAAGAAGGGTGTTGAATACAAAAAGGTTACTTTCAGCACTTTCCTTAAACTTGGCGGTATGCCCAGTTCACACACCGCAACCGTAGTTTCGCTTTGTATGTGCCTTTTGCTTACGGAAGGTATACATTCCCCCGTTTTTGCGGCAAGCGGCGTTTTTGCATTTATCATTATGTTTGATGCCGTTAAGGTGCGTCTGCCTGTTGAAAAGCTGACAGAGGCTTTCAACCACCTGCAGGACAAAGTTTACGGCAAAGACGTTGAAGACGTTAAAAAGGTTGAAGGTCACACCATCCCCGAAATCATCGGCGGATTTATTCTTGGTTGCCTTGTAGCATACGTTATGGTCAGAGTCGTTGGCTTCCTCGGCATTGAGCACAGAGCGGATTACCTTGCAAGCTTCTTTGGTTGGTGATAAAATGCCCGAATATAAGCTCTGCTTTCTGAACATTGAATCGCTTGACAGCGAGAATATCAAAACAGGCTTTGAAGCAATGAGCGACGAGCGAAAAAAAGAAGCTCTTGCTCTTGTAACCGAAAATAAAAAATTGCAAAAAATTGCAGCAGATATGCTATGCAGACAAATGATAGCTGAATCGGACGGTGTTGACCCGTCAGGAATCATTATCAAAAAAGATAACAACGGCAAACCCTACGCTGAAAACAGCAGATATAAATTCAGCATCAGCCATTGCGGCAACCTTGTTGTTTGCGCTGTTTCAAAAAACGATATTGGTGTTGACGTTGAAAAAATCCGCAACGTTCGCCTTAAAATGGCTGAAAAATTTGCCTGCGAAAGTGAAATTGAATATATCGGAGATAAGCTTGAAAGATTTTTTGAAATCTGGACTCTCAAAGAAGCTTATTTCAAATGCAAAGGTACAGGGCTGGGGGCAGATATCAAAAGCGTAAGCTTTGACGTAACCGACAGCAATGTCATCTGTTCTGAAAACGGATATAATCTGTTTTTTGAAAACGTTGCCGATGGCTGCATTTGCTCCGTGTGTATCTGTAAATCTCATTAACTGAAATAAAACGGGAATAATCCGAATGAACACTGTTCGGATTGCTCCCGTTGCTTTATGTAAAGGAATATCTATGAACATAATAAAAGAACTGATTGCCGATAAAGGTATTGTTTATCTTATTTCACAAATCATAAGCATCATCTCAACGGTGTTTTTGCTGCTCTCTTATCAGCAACGCACCCATAAAAGAATTGTGTGTATGCAGGCGATAGCCGGTCTGCTTTTTGGCACGCAATATCTTATGATTGGTCAATATGCAGGTATGGTCTGCAATTACCTTGGTATGGTGCGTGGCATATGCTATTCATTCAGAACAAAGTCAAAAATAGTTGACTCCCCTGTTTTTCCTTGCGTTTTTGCCGTTTTGTTTGCGTTAAGCAGCTTTTTTACATATGAATCACCGCTTTCTCTTTTGCCGACAGTTGCAATGATGATATCATCATTTGTTCTTTGGAACATCAAAGCACAGCAATTAAGAGCGCTCACCTTGCCCACGTCAATAATGTGGCTAATCTATAACGCATCCTGCGGTGCTGTTGTTGCCGTGGGAACAGAAGTGCTGAGCGAAGTTTCAATTTTCATAGGTCTTTTCAGATTCAGAAAGAAAAAGAAAGATAAAACAACTAAATAAATAATATTATTATATAAATAAATGTACGGAACTGCTTTTTCTGCAATTCCGTACATTTTAATTTTTTCAAAAAATTTTAAAAAAGCTATTGACAAACACGAAGCTCCAGACTATAATAATGATAACGATTATCAATATCGAGTTTGAAAGGAGGCGCCAAAATGACAAAACACAGCCGCCAAAGAGACGCGGTTTATCAGAATTTATGTATGCGAACCGACCACCCTACGGCAGAAGACGTTTATCTTTCACTTAAAGCTGAAATCCCCGCCCTGAGCCTTGCAACTGTTTACCGCAACCTTTCAATGCTTGAAAGTGAAAACAAGATTATCCGAATCGGTTCGGGTGGCACAGCAAGGTATGACGGCAACGTTTCGCCGCATTACCACCTCACCTGCATTGAGTGCGGCACTGTTCACGATATCTTTATGAAAGAATCAGATATCTGCAAAACAGCGGCAAAACATTTTGACGGCAAGATTCTTTCACACACGGTGATGTTCACAGGCTATTGCCTTGAATGCGCCAAAAAAATCGGTTAAAAAAATTTTTTAAAAAATAAACTTATATTATTGGAGGAAAAAAATTATGAAAAAGTATGTATGCAGCGTTTGCGGTTATGTTCACGAAGGTGATTCAGCTCCCGAAAAGTGCCCCCAGTGCGGCGTTCCTGCTTCAAAGTTCAATGAGCAGGCAGGCGAAATGACTTGGGCAGCAGAACACGTTCTCGGCGTAGCTCAGGGTGTTGACCCCGAAATCATCGAAGGCCTCAGAGCTAACTATATGGGCGAATGCACAGAAGTTGGTATGTACCTTGCAATGGCAAGAGTTGCTCACAGAGAAGGCTACCCTGAAATCGGTCTTT
>JAZNDY010000085.1:0-5457 GCA_045588295.1 Acutalibacteraceae bacterium | reverse complement strand
CAAAATGAGCAACGGATTTTTTGCTTTTAGTCAAGCTTTGCCTTGAGATAGTTATCGTAGAAATCCTTAACACCTGCATAGAAATCATCAACTGTGCCGTCATTCTTCATGATGTAATCAGACATTTTTTCGCTTTCTCTGGTGTGGAAGATTTCTTCTTCGTGAATATCGTTTTCACGAAGCTTTTCAACGCTCTTGCCGTCTCTTTCTGAGCCTCTGGCAAGCATTCTCTGGTAACGAACTTCGTCGTCACTGATAACAACGTCAACAAGAACGAACTTGTCGCCGAATGCCTTTTTGAAAACCTCAATATCTGAGGGAGGACGGATGCCCGAAACAAGGAAGTTGGGGCTGTCTGATTCTTTGATCTTCTTAACAATCATCTCAGGGAAGAAGGTCTGACCGTTTTCGGACATATACTTCTTTGATGTTGCGTGAAGGTTGTCTCTTGTAAGCTCAAGGCCGTCTTTTGCGGCGAGCTCTCTGACAACGTCACCAATTGAAATCATAGGAAAATCGTAAGTTTTTGCAACGTATTCAAGGAAGAAATCCTTGCCTGTGCCGTTTTTACCGACAGCAGCTAAAACCATAATAATTACCTCCAATATATTTTATTGCATATAGAATTTTACAATATTATAAGCGTTTTGTCAAACCTTATTTTGTAGCCTTCTGAACGTCTTTAAGCGTGCCCAAAACCAGAAGATGGTCGCCTTTTTCAAAGCGGTAAACACCTGTAATGATGGGCGTTATCTTGTGACCGCTTTTGGTTGCGAGAACAGAAAGGTTATAATTAACGCGGAAGTTAAGCTCGTGAACGGTTTTGCCGACCCAACGGTCAGCAACGTCAATCTCATAAATTGAATAATCGCTGTCAAGGTTGATATAATCAAAAATGTGTTCGCTGCTTTCTCTGATGGCGAAGCGTTCAGCCATATTTTTATCAGGATAAATAACGTCGTCTGCGCCGTTGCGAAGCAGAAATTTTTCCTGAATATCACGGTCAGCCTTGGTGATAACCTTTTTTGCGCCGCATTCTTTCAGCAGGCTTGTGATTTCAAGGCTGTTCTGAAAGTTTTCGCCCATACAAACAAAGCAGGCATCGAACGAAGGAATGTCAAACGATTGAAGCACTTCAATGTTTGTGCAGTCACCGATTTTGACGCTGTCTGCATATTTCATTATTTCTTCAACAGCGGCTTCGTTTTTATCTGCAACCATTATTTCGCAGTCTGTTTCAGCAAGGCTTTTGCAAAGATGAGAGCCGAAATGGCCGATGCCGATTATAAGAAAAGATTTCATAAGTATTCTCCTGAAAAAAAGATTTTAACCGATTGTGATTTTTTCTTTTGGATTCTTAACGGGAGGTGCTGTGCGCGGCTCCATAAGAGCAAGGGCAAACGAGATGCTGCCGACTCTGCCGCAATACATAAGGAATATTATAACAATTCTTGAGGCGGTTATAAGGTCACGGGTTATGCCGGTTGTCATACCAACTGTGCCGATGGCGGAGGCAACCTCAAAAATGATATCCGAAACGTTAAGATTGGGCTGAAACGTGCAAATCAGAACAATGCCGACAAGGGCAAGTGATATATTGGTGAAAGCAACGGAGCTTGCTTTGTGAATGGCATCATCCTCAAGCCGTCTGCCGAAAACGCCTTTTGACTGCCTGCGGCGTATGCCGTTGAAGGTTGAAATTGCAATAACTGCAAGGGTGGTTGTTTTCATTCCGCCTGCGGTTGAGCCGGGCGAGCCGCCGATAAACATCAGAAAAACCGTCAGCATCCTGCCTGCCGAAGAAAGGGCGGCAGTGTCTGTTGTGTTAAAGCCTGCCGTTCTTGCGGTTACGGAATCAAAAAGCGAATTAAGAATGCTTTGACCAAAGCCCAAACCTGCGTTTGTGTGGTTCCTTTCAAAAATAAGAAAGAGAATTGCGCTGCCGAAAGTGAGCACTGCCGAAACAACAAGAACAAGCTTTGTGTGAAGAGTATATTTTTTGAATTTAAGACGTTTTTTATGGATATCATCCCAAACAAAAAAGCCGATGCCGCCTATTGTTATGAGAAGCATAACAGTAATGATAACAATCGGGTCATCTGCGTGGTTTGTGAGTGAGCAGTAAGGGTCATAAACACCCATAAGGTCAAAGCCTGCGTTGCAAAAGGCTGAAACAGAGTGAAAAACGGAATACCATATGCCTTTAGGCACGCCGAATTCAGGAATAAAACGGGTTGCAAGAATCAGTGCGCCTGCGCCTTCGATTATAGCCGTGCCTGTAACGATAGTTTTTGTGAGGTTGAGAATGCTGCCGAGGTTATCGTTGTTTATGCTTTCAACCATTGTCATTCTTGAGCGCAGACCGATGCGGCGTTTAAAAGCGATTGAAAACATCGTGGCAATGGTCATAAAACCGAGGCCGCCAACCTGAATGAGACAAAGGATAACCGCCTGGCCGAAAAGGCTCCAGGAGGTTGCTGTGTCCAGGACTATCAGACCCGTAACGCAGGAGGACGAGGTTGCCGTGAAAAGCGCGTTAAGGAAACCTGCGCTGTTGCCGCTTTTTGAGGCAACGGGCAAAGTCAGAAGTAACGCACCGACCAAAACAAAAATCATATAGCCGAATGCGATTATGCGTATGCTTGAAATTCTTTTTTTCATTTCAGTTGCTCCGAATATGATTGATAATTTGATTATAGCATATTATTTATAATATTTCAACACAATAAGAAAGGCTTGCAAGGGCGGATGCCTTGCAAGCCGTGTGATTTTAAGGTTCGCTTATGTAATCCATAGGGTCAACTCTTGTGAGGCTGCCTGCACCGCCGATTCTGACCTCAAAATGCAGGTGAGGAGCAGTGGCGTTACCTGTGCCGCCGATTTCGCCGAGAGTTTGGCCGAGCACAACTTTTTCGCCGGGTTTAACGCAAACTGTTTTTGCGTGAGCATAAAGGGTGAGGGTGCCGTCACCATGGTCAACAATGCAATAGTTGCCGTAACCTGTGTTCCATTCGCCGTCATTGCGTGCTTCAATAACAACGCCTTCTCTTGCTGCGCGAAACTTTTTGCCGTAAGAAAGGCTGTTGCCGTTATCGTCACGGGTTCTGCCGTCAGCACCGATAACGAAAATATCAACGCCGTGGTGAGCGCCGCCGTTTTCATAATAAGGGAAGCCTGAAACAACGGTTGAATCACTTGCAACGGGCCAAAGCATTGTGCCGCCTTTTTTTGAGGGTGAAACAGGCTTGGGAGCTTTTGTTGAAGGCTCTGTTTCTTCAAGCGTTGTTTCTTCTGTTGCCGTTTCTGTTGAAACGGTTTCGGAAAGTGTTACTGTTGTTTCTTCAGGCTGTGTGACAGCTTCTTCAAAAACAAACGTGGTTTCTTCTGTGAGTATTTCTGTTACGGGCTCGCAAACCTCCTGCGAGGGCGCATCTGAAGCAACTTCATTACGCTCAAACACGATGAGTGTGGCTGCAGGAATGCTGTGAACGGAGTCAAAGCAAGCTGCGTCAAGAATGACTGAGTGCTCCGTTGCGTTTTCGTTTGAGAAAACCCACGGTGTTATTTCTGTTATTGAAACGATGAGCAGTGACATCACCGTTGATAAAATTTTAATACCTAATGCCATCTGAAAAAATCTCCTTAAAAACAAAAGCTGCTTGATATTCGATAGGCTACATACGCGGTTTTTTACAAAACACAAGTTGGTATTATATCAGAAAATCAAGCAGATTTCAATAATAAATTTTCCAAAACGGCAATTCTGAGCTTATGATATTTGTTAAAGTATACAGAATTTATGAACCAAATGTTAACAGAACGACAAAAACGTTAAGTTTTGTGCAGTTTTATGGTTTCAAGCAAACTGTAGGGTATTTTAAGATTACCCAGACCCGTGCCGATGCTGATATGCGGCTTCATTTTTGCGTGAAAATCCGTGCCGCCTGAGAGGATAAGACCCAGCTCATTTGCAAGGGCGTGATATTTTGTTTGCATTTCAGGTGTGTAATCGGTGTAATAACCCTCAATGCCGTCAAGTCCGCAGGCTTTGAGCCTTGTGAGAAATTCACGAAGCTCATCATCGCTCTTTTTGGTAAGGTGCAAATGCGCAACGCAAGCAACACCTCCGCAGTCTTTGATAAGGCGGATAGCCTCTTCGTCAGTCAGAGTCTGTTTGCCGCAATAAGCATATTTGCCGTTTTCAAGATAGAGCTTGAAGCCTTCACTCACGCTTTTTGTATAACCTTTATCAGCAAGAAGTTTGGCAAAATGCGCCCTGCCGATGAAATCGTTTGGCGCGATTGCCTCTGCTTCGGCAAGGGTAATATCAAAACCCAGCTCGTTGAGCTTGCGGCAGGTTTCGCGGTTGCGGAAACGGCGTGTTTCAACAACTTTTTCAAGAGTTTCCGAAAGCTTCGGGTTTTCAATATCGATATAGTAGCCGAGAATGTGTGTTTCGGTTTCAGACTGCACGGAAAATTCGATTGCAGGCACAACCTCAACGCCGAGTTTTTCGCCCTCTGCAATGGCTTCGCGTACACCGTCAACCGTATCGTGGTCAGAGAGGGCGATAGCGGCAAGCCCCGCTTTTTTTGCTTCTCTGACAACCTCAGCAGGTGTCATTGAGCCGTCGCTCATAAGGGAATGGGTATGCAGGTCAATATATTTTTTCATAAAATCACTCAATCACAAGATAGCCGCAAACAGGCAGAGTAAACTTTCCGCCGATTGTTTTGCCGCTTATCAAATCGTTATATTCTTTGTCAAGCACAACGGTTTTTTCTTCATTTGCAAAGTTCATAATAAAGATGCAGTTGCCTCTTTTGCGGATTAACACGCCGTTTTCAGCTTCTATTGCAGCGTCGGGCGTTATGCCTGCATCTTCAATAAGCTTTGTGCAGAAATCGGAAGCAAAAGTATCATCGTTTCTGAATGCGGCGTAATATGCTTTGCCTTTGCCGAAAGCATTTTCTGTTACGGCAGGCATACCTTCATAAAAATCGTGCTTATATTCACCGAGCACGGTTGCCGTGTTTGCGTGAATGATATCGCAAACGTGAACAACGTCATAGGTTTTGCCGTTAAAGGTTGCTTCGTTTTTCATACCCTCAGGCAAAGAATCGGTGTCCTCGTGCCAGATGCCGAAAACGTCTTTGAGTCTGCCTGCAGGGAAACCGCCAAGATAGCAACGGTCATCAGTATCAACAAGACCCGAAAGGTAGGTTGCGGCAAAGTGGCCTCCGTTTTTGACGTATTCTTCAATTCTCTCAATTGTGCCGTCTTTGAGCATATATAAAAACGGAGCGATAACAAGGTCATACTTTGAGAAATCCGCATCCATCGGAATAACGTCAACAGCAATGCCCTTGTTGAGAAACGGCTTATACCATTTCATACATTCGTCAGAATAACTGCGGTTAACGTTGTTGAAGCCGCAGAAATGCTTGACAGCCCAGC
>JAZNDY010000084.1:0-2693 GCA_045588295.1 Acutalibacteraceae bacterium | reverse complement strand
CTTCAGCGGTGACGAACTTTTCAGATATCTTTGATTAAAAACGGCGTTTTTATGTTGATATTGCCATATATATAAATGTAATAAATATACAAAACGCAAAGAATTTTACAAATTTCATAAAAACAAAAAAAGTTCTTGACTGCGGCGGTAGGATGTGATATCATAATTCTACCTCTGCAGAAGGGTTCTTTTTTTGCGCCCGAAATTTTGATGTTACGCAGAGGGAGGCTTGAGCAGCGGCTTTGAGTTGCCTGATAGACTTAAGCTGCGCTAAAAATTCCGATTAAATGGAGGTGCCGCACATGGCTGCTAACGGTAAAAGAGTAAAGATTACACTTTCTTGCACCGAATGCAAACAGCGTAATTACAACACAATGAAAAACAAGCAGAACACACCTGACAGGTTGGAGATGAACAAGTACTGCCGTTTCTGCAAGAAACACACTCTCCACAAAGAAACCAAATAATTTAGGCGGGAGGATAAACCTATGGCTAAAAAGGAAGTTTCCCAGGCAGCAGAAAAGGTTGCCGCCGCTGAAAAGAAAAAGGCTAAGAAACCTGCCAACCCTAACGGCAATTTCTTTGTCAGAGCCGGCAAGGCAATCAAAAAGTTCTGCAAAGACCTTAAGGGCGAAATCAAAAAGATTGTTTGGCCCGATGCAAAAACAGTTTTCAAATCAGCTGCTATTGTTCTCGCAGTAGTTATCGTTGTTGGTCTTGTTATCTTCGGTATTGACACACTTCTTGTTGAAGGCATCAACCTTCTTCAGAATGCTGCAACAAAAGAAGAAGCCACAACACAGGTTGCAGCAGCTATCAACGCTGCCGGCTTGCTGAATGGCTGAGACCGGGAGGTTAAATAATGTCAGTTGACACAAGATGGTATGTTGTTCATACCTACTCCGGTTATGAAAACAAGGTTGCAACCAACATCGAAAAGATGGTTGAAAACCGCAAAATGCAGGATCAGATTTTCGAAGTCAAAATCCCCACAGAAATCGTAGTTGACGCAGAAAAGAAGAAAGAGGTTGAACGCAAGCTCTTTCCCGGCTACGTTCTGGTTAAGGTTGCAGTTTCGCCTGACAAGGATAACCGCCCTGCAATGAGCGATGAATCCTGGCTTCTTATCAGAAATATTCACGGCGTAACAGGCTTCGTTGGTCCCGAAAACAAAGCAATACCTCTTAGCGATGAAGAAGTTATCAGGCTCGGAGTCGAAAAGAGAAGCGTTGAGGTTTCATATAACGTTGGCGACACAGTCAACATCATCGACGAAATCTTTGACGGCTTCAGCGGTGTTGTTGAAGAAATCGACCTTGAAAACAATATGGTCAAGGTTACGGTTTCAGCACTCTTTGGCAAAGAAACCACAGTTGAGCTTGAGCTTGACCAGGTTGAGCTTGCCGAATAATCACGGTAATTTGAGGGCTATGCCCTTTCAAATTTAGTGCCTTAACGGCACAGTCAGAGCAATTGCTCCGGCTTCGTGGGAGGAGCAAAAAATTAAGGTTGCTCCGCCATTTACCACATTATATTTGGAGGTTTTAATTATGGCACAGAAAGTTGTTGGCTTAATTAAGTTACAGATTCCCGCAGGTAAGGCCACTCCGGCTCCCCCTGTAGGTCCTGCCCTCGGTCAGCACGGCGTTAACATCATGTCCTTCACAAAGGAATTCAATGAACGCACAAAGAACGATATGGGTCTTATCATCCCTGTTGTTATCACAGTTTATGCTGACCGCACATTCTCATTCATCACCAAGACTCCGCCCGCTGCAGTTCTTATCAAGAAGGCTTGCGGCATCGAAAGCGGTTCAGGCGTTCCCAACAAGACCAAGGTTGCAACAATCACAAGCGAACAGGTTCGCAAGATTGCTGAGCAGAAGATGCCCGACCTCAACGCTGCAAACGTTGAAGCAGCTATGAGCATGATCGCAGGCACAGCTCGCTCCATGGGCGTTACCGTAACCGATTGATTGCATACTGTGGGAGGAACAAATCCGATTAACCACAATGATTGGGAGGAAAAATTAACATGAAACACGGAAAGAAATATATCGAAAGCGCAAAGCTCGTAGATAAAGCAGCTCTCTACGACGTAAATGATGCGCTTGCACTTGCAATCAAAACAGCAAGTGCAAAGTTTGACGAAACTGTTGAAGTTCACGTTCGTCTGGGTGTTGACTCACGTCACGCTGACCAGCAGGTTAGAGGCGCTGTAGTTCTCCCCAACGGCACAGGCCGTACAGTCAGAGTTGCAGTTTTTGCTAAGGGCGCAGATGCTGATGCAGCAGCTGCAGCAGGCGCAGAAGTTGTTGGCGCAGAAGACCTTGTTGCAAGAATCCAGGGCGAAGGCTTTATGGATTTCGACGTATGCATCGCAGCACCCAACATGATGGGTCTCGTTGGTCGTCTTGGTAAGGTTCTCGGTCCCCGCGGTCTTATGCCCAGCCCCAAGGCAGGTACTGTTACACCTGATGTTGCCAAGGCTGTTACAGAAGCTAAGGCAGGTAAGATTGAGTACCGTCTTGACAAGACAAACATCATCCACTGCCCCATCGGCAAGGTTTCCTTCGGCGCAGAGAAGCTCGGCGAAAACTTCACCACTCTTCTTGACGCTATCATCAAGGCTAAGCCCGCTGCTGCAAAGGGTCAGTACATCCGCTCCTGCGTGCTCGCAACCACAATGGGCC
>JAZNDY010000083.1:0-3307 GCA_045588295.1 Acutalibacteraceae bacterium | reverse complement strand
ATTTTTTCATAATGTATTAACGGAAAAGAATCGATAAAAACCTTAACTTCCTTATGAAATGTCGCCCAAGTGTGAGCAGTTCTTTTATCTGCTGTTTGCGGTGTTCACCATTCCGAAATAGAATTCTTCAAAGCCTTCGGGATAGTCTTTTGTGCCGCAGAAGTCGAAGTGATCCATTCCCGTCATCGGTTCAAAATAATACCATCTGCCTGGTGTTATTACATTACCGTTTTTGATTTGATCATCATAGTTCAATGCCGTTGCAGCATCGCAGGACGGATACCTCGCCGAAGCAAGCGGCACAATTCCGTCGTTGAGCGCCCAATCGCCCTCAATCTTAATGCCGTCAACTGTTTTGCCTTTTGTTGAATCAAGCATCATTGATGAGATATAAAAAATGATACTCAAGCCTTTATCGGGAAGCTTGTAATCCGATATACTCCAAGTGTTTTCAGTGGTATATGAATAATAATAAGTTTCGGGCGAAAGTCTGATTTTTTCATTAAGCTCGGCAGCTCCTCTGAGGGTCATATCATAACCGCAGTTATCTTTTGACACATAGCTCTTTATGCCTTTGATGCTTAATGAAGCGCGGAATTCACCCTGCTTGGGAGTTAGACCCATATGACCGAGTTGGAACGAAAAAACAAGAAAATCGTTGCCGCAAACCATACCGATAAGGTTCAGCACCGTTGCCATAAGATACATTGTAACTTGGGGGTCAACAAGCTGATTTGCAACCTGCGAGCCGTTATGCGGAGCAGAAAGAGTTATGCACGAATGCACGCAATTATGTCCGCCTGTGAAAAGAGGGCTGGTTTCGCTGCCCGTTGCGGCAATTTCATCAGCATCACCGTAAGCAAGAAGCGAAGTGAAAAGTCTGACAGTTGCTCCGCCGAAAGAATGACCCACAAGGTTGATTTTATTCTTGAGATTCCACGGTTCACCCATTGTTGCTTTGCCCTCATAGCTGAAACCGAATCTCTCGTGACCGTGAGCCTCGGAATGTGCCTTGCCGTAGTCAACAACCGTGCCTGTGAGCTGTGCATAAAGTTCGCACGCTCTGTCCCACGCACTGCTCAAAGGGCCAACCGAAGGCGCATAAGCTTCAACACCGTTTTCGTTGAGAATTCTGACAATATCCGTTTCAGACCCCGGCAGAAGTCCGCCGCCCCAATAAGGTGAAAGCGAATAATAAGGCACTTCGCTGCCCCAGCCGCCCATACCGTGAACAAAGATATAAGGGTAATTTGTTTCACCGTTTTTAATCTCTGCAGCATTTGCCGGCAAAGCAAAAAGCCCGCACAGCATTGTCAGAACAAGGATATAAGAAATTAACTTTTTCATTTTTCTCCTTTCTGTATTAACCAGACAGACAGTAACATAACCGTATGTTTATGCACAAATTTGCACATTTATATTTTAATCTTTATTCTATAAGATGTCAATATGTTGAAATATTTTGTATTAATTACTTGAAATATTATAAAAAAGTGATAAAATTATTTTGAATGGAAAATCCAATTTTTTCGGAGGTTAATTATGGCTAAATTCTTATTTTCAGCTTTCGCAGATGAAGCATCCGCAGATATTCTTGAGCAGATAGCCGCCTGCAAAGCAAACGGAATCGATTACATCGAGCTTCGCAACGTAAACGGCAAAAACATCTCAAACTTCAACGTTGAAGAAGCAAAAGAGCTCAAAAAACTGCTTGATGATAACGGCATCAAGGTTTCTTCAATCGGCTCACACTACGGCAAGATTGAAATCACAGACGATTTCGAGCCTCATTTTGAAGCATTCAAGCAGACCGTTGAGGTTGCAAAGGTGCTTGAAACAAAATATATCAGAATGTTCAGCTTCTTCTTCACAAAGGGTCAGAAGATTGAAGATTATAAAGACGAGGTTTACAGACGCCTTGATGCTATGGTTGATTATTCAAACGAGCACGGTATTCTCTGCTGCCACGAAAACGAAAAAGGCATTTACGGCGATATAACAGAAAGATGCGTTGAGCTTGCCGAGCATTACGGCGAGAGAATGGGTTGCATCTTTGACCCATCAAACTATATTCAGTGCGGCTGTGACACCCTTGAAGGCTTTAAGCTCCTTCAGGATAAGGTAACATATATGCACGTCAAGGATTGCATTGCGGCTATTGACACAGTTGTGCCCGCAGGCGAAGGTGACGGTCACCTTGAAGAAATCCTCAAGATGCTTGATGAGAAAGAAGCGGTTTACTTCCTCTCTGTTGAGCCTCACCTGAGAGTCTTTGAGGGTCTTGAAAATCTCGAGCCTGACGATGCAACGGCAAACGCAATGAACAAGAAGTTTGTTTATCCCGATAACAAAACCTCTTTTGCCGCCGCTTGCTCCGCAATCCATAATATCATTGAAACCAAAGTTCAGCCCGTAAGATTCGGCATCATCGGTGTCGGCAATATGGGCAAATCACATATCAATATGCACGTCAAGGGCGAGCATAAAGAGCTTCGCATCACTGCAATTGCCGATATCAACCCCGAGCGTCTTGCCGTTGCCGCAGAGCTTCTGCCCGGTGTTAAGACATATAACACCGCCGAAGCACTTCTTGAAAGCGGCGAGGTTGACGCGGTTATCATCGCAATACCTCACTATGACCACTCCCCCATCGCACAGTATGCATTCTCACAGGGTGTTCACGTTCTCACAGAAAAGCCCGCAGGCGTTTATGCAAAGCAGGTTCGTGAAATGAACGAGGCAGCCGCAAAGACCGACCTTGTTTTCGGTATTATGTATAACCAGCGCACAAACTGCGTTTACAGAAAGATGCGCGAAATCATTCAGAGCGGCGAACTCGGTGAAATCAGAAGAGTAAGCTGGATTATCACTGACTGGTATCGCACACAGGCATATTACAACTCAGGCGGATGGCGTGCAACCTGGGGCGGCGAAGGCGGCGGTGTTCTGCTCAACCAGTGCCCCCACAACCTTGACCTGTGGCAGTGGATTTGCGGTCTTCCCGTTAAGGTAAGAGCTTTCTGCCACGAAGGTAAATGGCACAACATCGAGGTTGAAGATGACGTTTCAATCTACGTTGAATATGCAAACGGTGCAACAGGCACATTCATCACAACAACCGGTGACTGCCCGGGTACAAACCGTTTTGAAATCACTCTTGACGGCGGTAAGCTTGTCTGCGAAAACAACAAGCTTATGCTTTACAAACTCAACGGCACAGTCTCCGAGCATTGCGCAAATGCAAAGGAAGGCTTCGGCTGGATTGAGGGCGAATGGATTGAAGTTGAAACAGACGGCAGAAACAAGC
>JAZNDY010000082.1:0-12835 GCA_045588295.1 Acutalibacteraceae bacterium | reverse complement strand
ACAACAATTTGTTAAACCGGAGGCATTTTTGTGAAAATTATCGGTATTGATATCGGCACAACCGGCATCTGCGGCGTCTGTGCCGAATCAGAAAGCGGAGAGATTATAAAATCCGTTTCGCTTCCTAACGAATCTTTTATTAAATCCGACCTTGAGTATGAAAGAATTCAGGATACTGCAGTTATTATGCAGACTGTTTATTCAATTCTTGAGAGCCTTGATGCGGCTGGTGCGGCTGCTATCGGTTTTTCGGGTCAGATGCACGGCATCGTTTATACCGACGCAAACGGTAATGCCGTCAGCCCTCTTTATACCTGGCAGGATGCAAGAGCAAACGCTGAATATAAAGACGGAAAAAGCTACGCACAGGCTCTCGGATGTTTTGCAGGATACGGACTTGCAACGGATTTTTATAATGATAAAAACGGTCTTATTCCGCAGGATGCTGTTTATCTTTGCACAATTGCCGACTATGCCGTTATGCAGCTTTGCGGCAATAAAAAGCCTGTTTGCCATATCACCAACGCTGCAAGCCTCGGCTGCTTTGACTTGGTTGCAAACAGATTTAATCTTGAAAACCCGAGATTGCCTGACGTTACGGCTGATTTTGTTTGCTGCGGCAAATATAACGGCGTGCCTGTGAGCGTTGCCCTTGGCGATAATCAGGCAAGCTTTATCGGCTCCGTGTCAGATGAGAGGGATGCTCTTCTTAACGTTGGCACAGGTGCTCAGATTTCCTGGCTTTCACCATCGCCTGTTTCAGCCGAAGCAGTTGAAACAAGACCATTTGACGGCAAGCGTTATCTTGCGGCAGGCTGTTCGCTCTGCGGCGGCAGGGCTTATGCGATGTTTGAAAAATTCTGCCGTGAAATTGCAAATGCGGCCGGTGCGGAAATTGATACTTTCTATCCGTTTTTGAACAAAATGCTTGAGAATAAAAATGAATCCGAAGTCACGGGCGACTGCCGTTTCTGCGGCACAAGGAATAACCCTGAATTAAGAGGCGGTTATCTGGGTATATCGGAAAACAGTTTTACGCCTGCGGATTTTGCTTTTGCCACGCTTGACGGTATGGCACAGGAGCTTTTTGATATGTATGCTTCGGCAGACACGAAAGCTGCAGGTCTTGTTTGTTCAGGCAACGGAATGCGCAAAAATGCACATCTTCGCAAAATTGTTGCCGAAAAATTCGGCTGTGAAATTAAAATTCCCCTTTATGAAGAAGAAGCGGCGTGCGGCGCAGCTTTTTCGGCACTTGTTGCAGGCGGTTATTGCGATGATATCGGCACAGCCTGCTCAAAAATCAGATATAAGGATTGATTGATATGTTTTATAACGAGCCTGTTTTCTTTGAGAAGAACAGAGTTTTCAGAGTATACACCGGCGGCAAGCTTTTTGCCGATTTCTTCGGTGACGATTCAACAGACGGCTTTTATCCCGAAGAATGGGTAGCCTCAAGCGTGCGTGCTCTCAACGAGGGCAGTACGGATGAATTTGAGGGTGTTTCAAAAATCAGAGGCACTGATTTATACCTCAATGAAGCTGTTGAAAAGTATAAAACGGAGCTTCTTGGTGAGCGTGAGGATATCGGCATTCTCACAAAAATTCTTGACAGCGCAATCAGGCTTCCCGTTCAGGCACACCCTGACAAAGCGTTTTCACAGAAATATTTCAACTCAAAATACGGCAAAGAAGAAAGCTGGATTATTCTTGCAACCCGACCGGGCGCAAAGATTTTTTACGGCTTCAAAGACGGCGTAACAACAGATGATTTTGTTGCCGCAATTGAAGCAAGCGAAAACGGCGGTGATGCAATGGAAAAGCTTCTTTGCTCAATTGACGTCAAGGCAGGCGACGTTATTTATATCCCTGCAAAAATGGTTCATGCAATCGGCTGCGGCTGTCTGCTTCTTGAGGTTCAGGAACCCACTGATTTCACCGTTCAGCCTGAGCGTTGGTGCGGCGAATACAGACTTTCTGACAGAGAGATGTATCTCGGCTTAACCAGAGAACAGGCGCATGAATGTTTTGAGATGGATAAGCGTTATCCTGCTCCGCCTGGACCCAAGGTTCTTTGCATCGCAGACTGCGTGCTTTGTGAATCAATGATTGACGAAAGAATCACAACCAGCTTCGGCGTGAGAATGGTTACTCTCAGCGGCGGTTCGTTCAGCCTCGGCAGGGGAGCGGCAATATATGTTGTTCTTGACGGCGAAGGCAGAATCAGCGGTGAAGGCTATGAAAAGTCACTTTGCAAGGGTGATTATTTCCTTTTGCCCGAAAATGCCAAAAATAAATTCAGCGTAAGCGGCAACATCAAGTTTGCCGAATGCTTTGCATAATGAGGTTTTGATATGAAGAAAATTTTTAAGGTTTTAGCTTTGAGCTTTGCTTTTATTCTCGCATTTTCTGCTTGCGGCGGCAAAGGCGATGGTGAAGCAACACCGTCAGCAGCTTCAGGCTCAGGCGAACACGTTACTCTTCCTGTTCCCACCAAGCCTTCGGTGCCTGAAAAGCTTGAAATTACCGAATTCGTTGTGCCTGACGGTTATGAATATGAAGAGGTTACTATTGATGAAAATGCTGACCGTGACAGGGTTAAATTCACAATGGAAAACGGTGCTTATTTTATTGTTGAGCTTTATCCCGAATATGCGCCCGTTACCTGCGAAAACTTCCTTAAGCTTGTTAATGAGGGCTATTATGACGGTCTGACATTCCACAGAGTTGTGCCCGGATTTATGGCTCAGGGCGGTGACCCCACACGTTCGGGCAGAGTTGACAGGGCAGAAGAAATTTATGGTGAATTCTATTCAAACGGTCACATCAAAAACACCATCTCTCATCAAAGAGGCGTCATTTCAATGGCTCGCACTCAAATACCTGATTCCGCATCCTCACAGTTTTTTATCTGCTATGATGACTGCTCCTACAGCCTTGACGGCGCATATGCCGCTTTCGGTATTGTAACCGAGGGTATGGAGGTTGTTGACAGTTTCCTTGAGATTGACAGAGTTCTTGGATATGATAATGCGATTTCAGAACCCGTTACTCCCATCGTTATCGCAAAAGCGGAGGTTATCAAATGAGCAACGTTTCATTCAAAAGCTTCAGGGCAACAGAAATTGAGTTTGTTAACAAACACGATAACGGCACAAGAATTGAGTTTGAAAACAAATATACCTATAACGTAAAATACAGCAAAAACAATCTCTGCATGGGTGAATTCACCGTTGAGATTTTTGATAAAAACAACAAAGATAAATTCCGCATCAAAGCGGTTATGTGCGGCATTTTCAGCTATAACCCCGAGGTTAAAAGAGAAAAGCTTCACGTTGAAACGTTCAAAGAGATTTTTCCTTATGCAAGAACAATGATTTCTTCTCTGACGGTCAACGCAGGTCTGCCGCCCGTTATTATTCCTACTTTTGATATAGAAAACCAGAGTATATATAAATTCGGCAAGGACTGCTGATTTACGGAGTTGTTGATTTATGCTCACGGCAATTTATTCTGCAGTTATTCTTGTTGCAACAACGCTGGGAGCCTTTGTGGGTCTTGGCGGCGGCGTGATAATCAAGCCCGTGCTCGATTTCATCGGTCAGGAGCCGAGGGCGCAGGTTGATTTTCTCTCTGCGGCGGCAGTTTTCACAATGTCGGTTGTTTCAACGGGCAAATGCATAAAACGCAAACGAAAATTTGATATCGGCATCATTCTGTTTATTGCGGCAGGGTCGATAACCGGCGGCTGGCTCGGCTCAAAGGTTATGGACTTTGCAGGCACACTCATTGAGCAGCAGACCATCCGTTGCATCCAGGCTTTTGCTCTTGCCGTGCTGATAACGGCTGTGAGTATCTATGTTGGCAAATGCAGATTTGCGTTCAGAATAAAGAACAAGCTTGTTATTCTTGCTGTCGGTCTTGCGCTCGGCTTTATGGCATCATTCCTCGGCATCGGCGGCGGACCGATAAACGTTGCGGTGCTGACCCTGTTCTTCTCGATGAGCGTTAAGGAGTCTGCCGTTTATTCTGTTGCAATTATCTTTTTTTCGCAGCTTTCAAAGCTTATCACCATTTTTGCAACATACGGTTTTGAACCGTATGCTCACCAATGGAAGACGCTGGTTTTTATTCTTCCTGCCGCAGTTATCGGCGGCTTTGTCGGTTCCTCGCTCAACAGAAAGTTTGACGATAAGCTGATAAGAAAAGTATTTGTTACCGTTATGGTGTTTCTGATTATTCTCAATATCTATAACGGTGTTACGGCGTTGATTCGCTGATTCAATTAATCCAAAAGGTTGGTGTTTATGGAAAAAAACATTGACAAAGTTCATTATTACAGAAGCTACGCGAGGGTTAACCTTGCCTGCATACGCAATAACTTTGATAAACTCAAAGCCTGCCTTGCGCCTGAAACCAAAACAATGGCGGTTGTTAAAGCTGACGGCTACGGCCACGGCTCGGTTGCCGTTGCCAAAACGCTTGAGGACAGGGCGGATTACTTTGCTGTTGCCGATATTGCGGAAGCGGCAGAGCTGCGCAAAAACGGCATAAAAACACCCATTCTTATTCTTTCATACACAAGTCCCTATCAATATGAAGAAATGATAAAGCTTGACGTTACGGCAACGGTCTATTCACTTGCCGATGCAAAGAATATCTCCCAAACTGCTGTGAAGCTTGGCAAAAATGCCGTTATCCACGTTGCGGTTGATACGGGTATGAGCAGAGTCGGCTTTAAGGATTGCAAAGAGAGCGCTGAAACCGTAAAAGCTATCAGTGAGCTTGATAACGTTGTTGTTGAGGGTCTTTTCAGCCATTACGCCTGTGCTGACAGCGCGGATAAAACCTCTGCGGCAAATCAGAAAAAACGTTTTGATAATTTTATATCAATGCTTGAAGAAATCGGCGTTGATATTCCCATAAAGCACATCTGCAACAGCGCAGGTGCAATTGACCTTGATGACCATTACGATATGGTTCGTCTGGGTATTTCGGTTTACGGTCTTTATCCTTCAAACGAGATGAGAAGAGCAACGCTTGACCTTGAGCCTGCCATGGAGGTTGTGAGCCACGTTATCCACATTAAAGAAATTGATGAGGGCACACCCGTTGGCTACGGCCACACTTACGTTGCGCCTTCAAAACGCAAGGTTGCCACGGTTTGCATCGGTTATGCAGACGGTTATCAGCGTGCGCTTTCCAACAAAGGTGTTGTGCTTGTCAGAGGCAAGCGCGCGAGTGTTATCGGCAGAGTTTGCATGGACCAGATTATGGTTGATATTACAGATATTGACGGTGTTCAGGTTGGCGATTTTGTTGTTGTTATGGGCAGAAACGGTGATGAATTCATTTCTGCTGAGGAGCTGGGCGAGCTTGCAGGCAGCTTTAATTATGAAATGATATGCACCCTTATGCCCAGAGTTATAAGAACTTACACAGATTCGGAAAACGATTGATTTTATGCCGTTTGCATTATGCAGACGGCTTTTGGTCGGTGATGATAATATGTTGAGCTTTCCTTTGTCCTCGTGGGATAAAATAAAAAACAGCGGCAAACCCGTGCTGATTTACGGTATGGGTAACGGCGCGGATAAGGTGATTGATGAGCTTCAACGCCTTGAAATTCCGATTCTCGGCGTAACGGCAAGCGATGCTTTTGTCAGAGGACAGAGTTTCAGAGGTTTTACGGTTAAAAAACTCAGTGAATTTAACGGTGATTTTATAATTGCGGTTGCTTTTGCAAGCTGCATACCCGAGGTTATGGAGCATATATACTCTCTTGCGGAAAAATATGATGTTCTCGTGCCCTGTGTTCCCGTTTTCGGGTCAGAGATATTTAACACGGATTTTGCCGTTAAAAATAAAGAAAGGCTTATGGCGGCATATTCTCTTTTCGGCGATGAATCAAAACGCATTTTTGAAGGCTGCGTTGAGTTTATGCTTGGCGGCGAGTTGGATTCGCTCAAAAAAATCACCACGCCCAAAGACGAGGTGTTTGCAAACGTGCTGAAGCTTACGGCTGACGAGCATTATCTTGACCTGGGTGCATACAGAGGTGACACCGTGGATGAGCTTCTCCGTTATTCGGGCGGCTCTTACGGCAGCATAATTGCTCTTGAGCCTGACAGGCGCACTTTTAAAAAGCTTTGTGAACATATTGACGGTATGCCGAAAGCTGCCGCCGTTCAGAAAGCGGTTTATTCAAGCGGAGGCGTTGCTTTGTTCAATTCAGCCGCAGGCAGGCAGTCTGCAATCGGTCAGGGCAAAGAAGAGATTGAAACCGTTACGGTTGATGAGCTTTGCGAGGGCAGGGATATAACATATATCAAAATGGACGTTGAGGGCGCGGAGATTGACGCAATCAACGGCGCCAAAGAAACTCTTGCCGTAAAAAAACCAAAGCTGAATATTGCTCTCTATCACAGATTCAGTGATATTTTTGAAATACCGCTTCTGATTAATTCAATCAATCCTGATTATCAATTCCACCTGCGCCGTCACCCTTATATCCCGTGTTGGGATTTGAATTTATATTGCATTTAACGGAGGAAAATTATGTATAAAATTCTTTGTGCTGTTCTTGCTTTTATAATCTCATTTTTATCGTCTGTCGGTCTGCCTGTGCGCAAAGATGAAACGGGCAACAGTGACGTGCTTTTTACCGCAAAAAATATAACCGTTAACGGCTCGGCGGTGATTAACGCTGTTTTTGACAAAGAGTCTGATGTCAATACTGTTGAAATAACGTTTGATTCTTCGTCTGAAGCTCAAGTTGTTATTAAAAACGGCGGCAATACCGTTTACAGCTCAACTTCGTTTGATGCTTACAGATTTTGTGCTTTTAAAACACTGAAAACCGATAAGCTTGAAATAACTGTCAACGGCTATGCAAAAATTAAAAGCATTTCCGTCAGCCGCAAAACCGCTGATTGCGCCGGTTTCAGAGTTACTTCATATTTTGTTTCTCAATATATAAACACGCCGGGGTCGGTTAATCCCGATGTGTTTGACGTTGTTACCGATGCAATTCTTTTTGGCTGTGTTACATTTGACAGAAGCGGCGAATTGGTTGTTGATAAAGCTCTTCTTGAGCCGTCACTTGCCAATCTCCGTCAGGCGGTCGGTGAAAGAAACGTGAATATTTATATCAACGTGCTCGGCCCTGATGCTGATTCGGGTATACCTGATTGGTATGACCAGATGGATAACAAGGCGGCAAAACACAGCGAGGCTTTTAAATCAGGTAAGCTTGAAAGCAGTATTACTGCTTTGCTTGATGAATACGGTTTTGACGGCATCTTTTTTGATTATGAATATCCCATAAAAAACAAGTATTGGAATGATTTCAGCAGATTCATTGTTAAGCTTGATAAGCTGACTGATAAAAAAATAGGTTTAGCCGTTGCTTCCTGGGATATCGGTCTTTCAAAGGCGGCTGTTGATTGCGTTGATATGCTTGAGGTTATGCAGTATGACCTGTTTGATGAGCAGGGTAACCACTCGTCCTTCACGCAGGCTGTTGTGGGTTATGAGGATTGCCGCGATTACTTTATTCCTCTTGAAAAAGCCGATATCGGTTTGCCTTTTTACGGCAGACCCGTTAACAGGGGAGCGCTTTGGTATAACTACCGTGATTACGTTGATTTGCTCGGCAAATCCGTTGACTATGCCGACACTGCGGAGGGCGGATTTTATTTTAATTCGTGGCAGACGGTTTATGATAAAACCGCTTATTCAATCAGCAGAGGTCTGGGCGGTATGATGGTCTGGCATTATTCCTGTGACGTTTATGACGTTAACAGTGAATATTCACTTTTTGGCGCAATGCGTGACTGCATTGCAGACAGAGCGGTGTGATTATGAGAAACGATGACGTATATTTTTCACTTTATTTTATTCGCCATGCAGAGAGCATGGGCAACGTTAAATCTGAGGAAGATTATGATGAAGCCAACCCTCCGCTGACAAAACACGGCGAGGTGCAGGCGGCTCTTGTAGGTATGCGTATGAGCAAAGTGCGCCTTGATGCGCTTTATTGCAGCCCTCTTGACCGTGCGCGTGCAACAGCTCAGCCCGTTTCGCTTGAAACAGGTTTGCCTGTTGTTGTTGACTCTGCACTCATTGAAAAAGACGTTGCCGAAACAGAAAACGGCTTTGTAATCCGTGATGAAACTGAAGCCGACTGCGCCGCAAGGGCAGAGGATTTTATTGCCCGTCTTTTTCAGAAGCATCCGAGCGGTGCGGTTGCCGTTGTTTCACACGGTGAATATATTCAATATTTAATCAGAGCCGCAACGGGAATCAAAGATTTAAGATTCTGCATTTATAACACTTCCGTCACAAAAATCAATTTCAGAAAAGATAAGCTCGATAAACTTGCGCTTATGAATGATATAACACATCTGCACACCCTTGAGGGCGATAAAACAGAGTGGATGTAATATACTATTAATAATATGGCTTGCAGTGGTCTTTCCGTTGCAAGCCTGTTTTGTTTTGAAAAATTAAAAAACTTTTTGTTGTGAGAGTTTCTTGAGCCAAAAACGATTAATTTACAGGTGATTTTTAAATTTTTTTGAAAAAAATAAAATTTTTTTAATTTTTTTGCGTTACATTTTGAAAAAACGTTGACTACGTATTGAAGACCCAAAGAAAGGAGTGAGGATAATGAGTGAAAAGAAGCGCGCAAACGCATTGCTGCAGGAATGTTATAACGAATATCGCATAAAGCTTTTCAATTATTGTCTTTCACGCCTTGACGGCTCACGGGAGGCTGCAGACGACTGTGTGCAGGAGGTCTTTATTGTTTTCTATAACAAGCTCATTGACGGCGAGAGCTTTGAAAACCCGAGGGCGTTTCTTTACAGAACCGCTGACAACTTTGTTAAGCGGCAAAAGAAAAAAGAAGCAAGCGAATTGCGGCACAATATACCTTTGGACGAAGCGGAGCGTATCGGTTTGACCGATGAATACGCCGCACGGCTTGATTCAATTGACTATGAAGAATGCGCCAGACGGCTGCTTTTGCTGCTCACGCATGACGAAAAAGAAATTTATGAAATGCGATATATACAAAACGTCGGCGTAGAGCAGATAGCCGAAAAACTCGGTGTTTCAAGACCTGCCGCCTCAATGCGGCTGATGAGGTTGAGAAACAAAATTAAAACTATGGTTTATGATTATAATATCGAAGAGAAAGGAGGCTGACGAAATGATGACGGTAAGCAAACAGATTTTAATGCACCCCGATTTTATAACTGACCTTGCAGATGAGCTTTGCGCAATGCTTGAAGCTCTGATTGACGCTGAATTTGACAAAGGCGATGAAACGGATTTTGATTTTATTGATGAGTGTGCTGATGCGATAAACGCAATCCGCTCGGGTGATGATGCACGCATTATTCCTGTTATCTCACGCAAGGAATTTCTTGCAAAGCTCGGCGTTAAAACCGAACGCAAGCTCAAAGTTTTTGTTGCGGCGTGTGCCGCGGTTGCGCTGCTTGTTGCCGCAGGCACGCAGATTAAAACTGAAGAAAACGTTACTCTTGTCCATTCGCTTTCGGGCATCGTTTCGAATTTAATTGAAAATGTTTTTTCAAAGGATGAAACAACTCAGCCCGAATCAACTTCAGAAGCTGTGCAAACAGAGGCAGCCGTTATAACCGCCATCAGCGTTGAAACAACGCCCGATTTTAAAACGGAATATACCGTTGGCGAAAGTTTCAGCGAAAAAGGAATTAAGGTTTTTGCCGAATATTCAAACGGCGAACGCAAGCTTATCGGTTCAAAAGGAATTGTTTTGAGAATTCCCGATTCCTTTGCAACCGAAGCAGGCTATGAAACCGTTGTTATCTCGGCAAGCGGTTTTGAAAAAACGCTTGAGGTGCGAGTTATAGACAGCATCAAAACCCCGAAGCTCACCTCTGTTTATGCTCTTTTCCCCGAAGATTTTACGTTCACGGCAAAGGATATTGAGAATATCTGCCTTGATGGAATGC
Source organism: Acutalibacteraceae bacterium (assembly GCA_045588295.1). GTDB lineage: Bacteria > Bacillota > Clostridia > Oscillospirales > Acutalibacteraceae > CAG-177. The sequence goes on along the minus strand of JAZNDY010000082.1, from coordinate 2,834 downwards.
AGGTCTTTGCGGTTTACAGCGACGGAGCAGAAAAAGAATTGAGCAAAGAGGAATATGAAGTTACCGCCCAAACGGAAAAAACTCTTTTTGAGCAGAGCTCTTGGGTAACGGTAAGCTACGGCGGATGCAGTTGTTCATTCAGAATAATGAAAGAATAGCTCCGCAAAATCCGATTAAAGAGCCGCCGCCGATTAAACGGTTTGAATTTAGTCGGCGGCATCCAAAAAGGAGGTTAATATAATGAAAAATATATTTAAGAAATCGCTTTCCGTTTTTCTTGCGGTGATGTTTGTTCTTGGCGCAGTTCCCTTTGAGGGTATCGACATCGATTTCAGAGCAATAGCCGATTGGTTCAAGGTTGAGGCAGAGGCTTCGGCAGAGGTGCCTCGCGGTACAATGCGAGAAGGCTTATATTATTATTATGACATTTCGAATAACGAAGATTATGAGGATGACTGGGACGTTCCGAATGTATCAGGTGTTGAGATTATAAAATATCTCGGCAGCGAAGAAAACGTTGTTATTCCGTCTGAACTTGGCGGCAAACCTGTTATTTCAATCGGCTATGAAGCTTTTTATCCCGGAGCTCTTTTATCAACACAAACAAAATATGATGAAAATACAGGCGAGGGCAGTTATGCTGAAAACACCGATTGTGCACGGATTAAGAGTGTGACAATTCCTGAAACTGTAATTTATATCGGCGTTGCTGCATTTGCTGGTTGCACAGCTCTTGAAAAAGTTGAGTTTGAAGGCGAAGGAATCAGATGGATTGATGAAGAAGCTTTCTACAACACAGGTCTTACCGAAATCAACATTCCTCGTTCACTTGAAGCAATAGGTTCGGACTGTTTTAATAAAACATATATAACCGATATGGTTTTCGGCAAAAATGATAAAGACAGTTTTGAACTTTTGTCGAGCGTTTTTAAAGGCTCGAATATCAGAATCTTAACCGTTAAAAGCAACGGTGTTAAGGTTACTTCAAATGTATTCAAGGGCAGTTACGTTAATTCTGTTACCTTTGAGGGCAGTGTTGAGCATTTTGCAGTGGGTGCAATGCCTATAAATAACAATCCCATTCAGCAGATTATTTTTAAATCAACCTATCCCGCAGACCTTTCAAGAATGCTTGTGCTTGATTACGGCTATAATTGCTATTATTATGACAATTACGTATGCTTTTCAAAAAGACCGCCCAAGCACAATGGCGTTATTGATACTGATGAGTATTCCTATATTGTTGAAAATAACTATGCAACAATTGTTGATTATTTCGGCACAAGCGGTGTTGTTGAAATTCCTGAAACCATAGGCGGTTACGTTGTTAATAAAATCGGTTCAACCGCATTCAGAGATTTCAGTTATTACGATAAAATCAAGGGCGAAACCGTTCTCTTAAGCTCCGTCAAAATTCCTTCAAGCGTTAAAGAAATCGGTGACTATGCTTTTGCAAACAATTCATATCTTTCAAGCGTTGATTTCGGGTCAGGTCTGCAGAAAATCGGCGCATCCGCTTTTGCAGGATGTTCTGTGCTTTATGACGTTGCTTTGCCGAGCACAACCAAAGAAATCGGCGACTATTGTTTTATGAATACCAACATAAAAACATTCAGCGCACCGGGCATTAAAAAACTCCCAGTCAGTGCTTTTGAAAACTGCACAAGGCTTAGCAGCGTTGTTCTTTCAGCCAATATGGAAAGCATCGGTGCATATGCGTTCAGCGGTTGCGAACAGTTGCGTAATATTGTTATTCCCGAGGGCGTAACTGTTATTGAGCCTTATACTTTCAATCAATGCTCAAATCTTGTTAACATAACTTTACCTGACAGTATCAGAGAAATAGACGAATTTGCATTTTATGATTGCTATTCCCTTAAAACGGTAACCAACACAAAATTCATTGAAACTCTTGGTGTTAAATCATTCTATAACTGTAGCATAGACGATTTTGATTTTTCTTCCGTCAAGGGTGAAATCCCCGAAGGCTGTTTCTATGGCTGCTTTTTCAACAAGCATCTTGTAATTCCGTCAACTGTTGTGAAAATCGGTTCAAGTGCGTTTAAAGAGTGTGATATCAGAACTCTTGTTATCAGCTTTGGTGTTGAAGAAATCGGCGGCGAAGCATTTTTAGGTAACGACTGGCTTGAAGAAGTCACCATTGCTGGCTCGGTTGAGGTTATTCCGAGAAGATGCTTTGTTGATTGCCATGTTAGAAAACTTGAACTTAACGAGGGTCTCAAAAAGATTTGCGAATTTGCATTTTCTTATGCAAAACTCGAAGAACTTACCATCCCCGAATCTGTTGAAACACTTCAGGGAGAAATTTTCTGGAACGGCAGCATTCAGGTTCTTAACTATAACGCAATAAATTGCAAAGTTTTCGGCGGAACTTTTACTGTAACGTCTTCTCCGTTCTATGCAAACGTTCATAACCTCAACATAGGTGATAAGGTTGAAGCGCTGAACGATTATATCTTCTGCGGTAACGCAATCACAACGCTCACTATTCCTGAAAACGTTAAGACCATCGGCAAATATGCTTTTGCTGACAGCAGATGCCTGACCGAAGTTAATTTGCCCGACACTCTTAAAACTATTGACAACTATGCTTTTAAGAATTGTCCCAAGCTTACGGAATTCACAATTCCCAAGGGTTTAACCTATTTCAGCGCAGGTGTTATTGAAGGCTGCTCTAACATTGAAACCATCAATTTCAATGCGGTTAACTGTGATCTTGGCACACTTCCCGGCAGTGATATGATAAAAAGGTCACCGTTCTCGTCAAGCTCACTCAAATCTCTTAAATATTTCAATATCGGTGAGGGCGTTGT
>JAZNDY010000081.1:0-5986 GCA_045588295.1 Acutalibacteraceae bacterium | reverse complement strand
GGCAGAGTAAATAAAATAAGGGAAAAAATTTAAGGCGGGTTTTGTTAATTGCAACCTCCGCTGTTTATAAGGTGAAAAAATGGTAATTATGGCAATTGATTACGGCGACGTGAGAACAGGCGTTGCCGTGTGTGATAAATTTGAGATGCTCGCTTCGCCTGTGTGTGTAATAACGCAAAGAAAAACAGATATTCTTCTGGCTGAAATTGCAAAACTTGCTGAGCAGTATAAACCTGAACTTTTTGTTGTGGGTTTGCCGAAGAATATGGATTCTTCAATTGGCGACAGGGCAGTTAAATGCAGCGAATTTGCTGATGAATTGACAGCTTTAACAGGCATTGAACACGTTATGAGAGATGAAAGGCTCACAACAGTTACAGCCCACAACGCCCTTAACGTTACAAACACAAGGGGCAAAAAAAGGAAAGCTGTTGTTGACCAGGTTGCGGCTGTTGTTATTTTGCAGGATTATATTGATTACCGCAAAAACAATTCTTTGAAATAAAGTCAAATAAAGCCTCATATATTTTAAAAAAAGGTTATGGGGCTGATTGTTTGAAGATTGTTGTTTCATCACAGATTAAAGTCAAAACTGTTCTCGTTACTTCGTTGATACTTATTTTCAGCGTTCTTGCAACAGGTGTGTTTTTTGTTTGGCAAAAAGAAGCGGCCGTTTCTGCTTCATTAAGCGAGAAAACGGTTTATACTGTTGTTATTGACGCAGGTCACGGAGGTATTGACGGAGGCACTCAGTCGGCTGACGGCGTGCTTGAAAAAGATATTAATCTTAACATAGCGCTTATGCTTCGTGATATTCTTGATTCTTTCGGCATAAAAACCGTTATGACACGAGAAACCGACAAATCAATTCACAATGACGGTGTTAAAGGAATCAGAAACCAAAAAATATCAGATATCAATAATCGTCTTGAAATTATTGAAACAACACAAGATGCTTTGTTTGTCAGCATCCATCAAAACTTTTTTACCCAAGAAAAATACAGCGGCGCGCAGGTATTTTATTCGCCAAATAACACAGAATCGCAAAATCTTGCAAATTCCGTGCGCAGCTCAATAATATTAAACCATCAAAAAGGTAACACCAGAGAAATTAAAAAAAGCGGCAAAGACATATATCTTCTTAACAACGCAACAGTGCCGGCGATTATGCTTGAATGCGGTTTTCTTTCAAACAAAAGTGAGGCTAAACTGCTTGCAACTGAAGATTATCAGCGCCAGATTGCTTTTTTCACTGCTCTTGGAATTATCGATTATATCAATTCAACGGAGGGACGTTAAATGGCGGGAAAAACTAAATCAATTTATATATGCACTGAATGCGGATATGAAAGTGCAAAATGGTATGGCTGTTGTCCCGGTTGCGGTGAATGGAACTGTATGGAAGAGGATATAAGAACACCAACACAGCAGAAAGCTTCAAAAACCGTTGTTAAATCAGTTTTTGCGCAAACAATTAATGAAATCAGCGCTGAAGATGAAATACGTTTTAAAACAGGTATGGCTGAGCTTGACCGCGTTCTTGGCGGCGGCATAGTTAAGGGATCGCTTGTTCTTTTAAGCGGTGACCCGGGCATTGGTAAATCAACAATCCTGCTGCAGATTTGCGAGCATCTTGGCAGGAATCTGCGCGTTTTATACGTTACGGGTGAAGAATCTGCAAGGCAGATTAAACTGCGTGCAAAGCGTCTTGGCGTGACTACTGATAATCTTTTTATAATGTGTCAGACAGACGTGCAGAGCATTGTTGAGTATATCAAAGTTGATAAACCTGACCTTATTATTGTTGACTCGATACAGACAATGAGCGTTTCAGAGATATCTTCTTCACCCGGCAGTGTTACTCAGGTCAGAGAATCAACAAATATGTATATGCACTGCGCAAAAGATCTTGGCATACCAACGATAATTGTTGGCCACGTTAATAAGGACGGAAACATAGCAGGCCCCAAAGTACTTGAACATATTGTTGACTGCGTGCTTTATTTTGAAGGCGAAAGACATTTATCTTACAGAATTCTGCGTGCAGTCAAAAACAGATACGGCTCAACAAACGAAATAGGTGTTTTTGAGATGCTTGACAAAGGTCTTGCAGAGGTGCCGAATCCCTCGCTTATGCTGATTTCAGGCAAACCAAAAAACACGGCAGGCACCTGCATAGCCTGTGTTATGGAAGGCAGCAGACCTATTCTTGCGGAAGTTCAGGCTCTTGTTGTTGCCTCAAATTACGGTAATCCGCGCAGAATGGCAACGGGTTTTGACTATAACAGAATGTCTATGCTACTTGCCGTGCTTGAAAAAAGATCAGGTTTCTTTATGAATAACTGCGATGCTTACATCAACATAGTCGGCGGTTTGCGCCTTGATGAGCCCGCAACAGATCTCTCTGTTGCACTTGCCATGATTTCAAGCTTCAAGGACACGCCAATCAGAGATGATACTCTTGTTATCGGTGAAATCGGTCTTGGCGGCGAGCTTCGTTCAGTTTCAAACTGCGAGCAAAGAATAAAAGAAGCTGAAAGGCTTGGTTTTAAGCGTTGCATAATACCGAAGCATAATTTAAAAACGCTCTCAGACGGATTTAAGGGTGATATTGAAATTGTTGGAGCAACAGACGTTAACTCAGCATATGAAGCAGCAATCTGACAGGGGATTTATAAAAAAACCAAACCTGCCGGCAGGGGATGTTGCAACAGTTGCAATCTCTGCTGATGCTGTTGAAGGTATTGAAAAACTGACCGGAATGGGAATCAAAATATTATCCGTTCACAGAAACTGCTCACTGCCAACACCTGTTGCATCTCATACTGATTTGCAGATGCTTCATTTAAAAGAAAATATGTTTCTTGTCTCAGACGAACATTTGTTTACAGGGGAGTTGAAGAAAAAAATAATTATAAACACAATCAGCACAAAGCTTGGCAACAAATATCCTGCAGACGTGCCGCTTAACTGCAAGATAATCGGTAACAACATAATTCTTAACAAAAGAACAACAGCAAGAGAAGTGCTTGAATTTGCTGAAAATGAAGGCTTAAACGTTATTAACGTTAATCAGGGATATTCAGGCTGTTCAGTTTGCGTTATTAATGATTCAGCAATAATTACAGATGATAAATCCATCTTTACAGCCGCTCAGAATTTTCTGAACGATGTATTGTTAATTCAAAAAGGTTCCATTCGATTGAACGGATACAATTATGGATTCATTGGCGGATGCTGCGGTAAAATAAGCAAAAATAAACTTGCAGTTAACGGAAGAATTGAATCTCACAGCGATTATAATCGTATAATAGATTTTACAGCAAAGCACGGCACGAAAATTATTGAATTGACAGACGGTTATATAACCGATATCGGCGGGATTATACCGATTATCGAGAAACTTTGATAACTTATATAATATAAATAAGTATTAAGCACAGATAATGAGTTTGACTTTTTTTAAAACAATTCTCCCCTCAACTATACAAAACATTTATTTTGTATAGTTATTGACATTTTTTTAAGAGGTATGTATAATATATACATACCTTATTTTTATTGGATGTGTTTTAATGAGACAGGAAGAAATTGCCGCCCTCCCGTTAATTGTTATAAGATACCTCAATTACCTCAGCGGTGTTAAGGGCAAATCAGAGCTAACCGTTCTTGAATATGCGTCAGATTTGAGAATGTTTTTCAGGTTTATTAAATTGTCAAAAGGTTTAATAACAAATGGCGTTACTTTTGATGAAATTCAGATCGCTGATTTGCCTGACGATATAATTTTAAACATTACACTCACAGATGCCTACGCTTTCCTTGCCTATTGCAGAAAAGAAAGAAAAAACGATAATAACGCCAGAGCAAGAAAAGCTGTTGCAATCAAGAGATTTTATAAATACCTTGAAACAAACGGAATCATTGAAAAAAGCCCTGTAATGCATCTTGAATCGCCGCAAACAAAACGCGCTTTGCCCAAATACCTTTCTCTTGAACAAAGTGTAGCTTTGCTTGAAAGTGTTGACGGCAAATATAAAGAACGTGATTACTGCATCCTTACGCTTTTCCTTAATTGCGGTCTACGTTTGTCAGAGCTTTGCGGAATCAATCTTTCCGATATCAATTACAGCGATAACACTTTGCGTGTGCTTGGCAAAGGTAATAAAGAAAGAACGATATACCTTAATAATGCTTGTCTTGCTGCGATTGAATCATATTTACGCGTCAGACCTGCTGACGGACTGAAAGACAGAGATGCTATGTTCATCAGCAGCAAAAAGAACAGAATCAGCCGTCAAGGTGTTCAGAAGCTTGTTGAGGGTTGCCTTGAAAGAAGCGGACTTGCCGGAATGGGATTTTCAACCCATAAGCTGCGCCACACTGCAGCAACGCTTATGTATCAATACGGCAACGTTGACCCGTTACAGCTTAAAGAAATTTTAGGCCATGAAAACCTTGCAACAACAGAGATTTATACTCACGTTTATAATGAACAGTTAAAGCAAGCGGTTGATTCAAATCCGCTCAACAATTTAAGCAATATTAAAAAATCTGCTGAATAATGTTGCTCCGCCTGCATCAGCGAGCGCTCCCGTTGCAGAAATTGCGGTGAAAATCAGGGTTCTTAATAAAAAATATCTCGTTTCATTTTTTTCAAACTGACCTCTGCCGAGAATTGATTTTGAATAAACGTTTTTGCTGTATTCACAGCACTCGTTGAATATCATTATAAGCATAGCTACGCTCAAAACCGCACCGGGATAAATCATAAGAGCGCAGTAACCGAGCCCTGTGAACCTGTAAGCAGAATAAAGATAACCGCCAACAACGCCAACAGCAAGACCTCTCGCAAAAGGTAACGTCAATATCAGCGGATAACCGATAACCGAAAAACCAAAAAACACTGATATTGAAGAAAATATCACGTTAATCAAGAGGGAATTAAGAAAAATTTCCAATCCCCCCTGCCCTGATCTTTGCAAGGTGAACGCGCTGATAAACGATTGAATCTGAGAAATCAATTCACCGTCTTTTCTTAACGATAAAGCACCCGTAACAATGCCGCCGGCAAATAAAAGCAAAAGAATAAAAATTCTTGAGTTCTGAAGCATTTCTTTTATAATTTTACCGTCATAAACCTTATACTTATATTCAGACTTGCCCATTTATTTAACCTCCGTTTTTAACTTTGGTAATATATATGAGCAAGTCCACTTAAATATGTTAAATAAAACAAACAGGCTTGCAATGGAATGAACCCAAAGCAAGCCTTTATCTTATTTCTTTTCAATTTTGGCATAGTTAGCCATAATCTTTTTGGTTCCCGCGCTAGTAAACGCAATTTCAAGCAAAGTATCATTACCCATAGCTTTTGCGCTCAAAACGATGCCTTCGCCATAAGCTTTATGAATAACGGTATCACCTGCGTTAAACACAGTTTCATTTTTAGCAGGCGGTTTGAATGCGTTTGAGGTAGCCGAAAATCCTCTTGACGGCTGGTGCGATTTTGCCTGAGAGGGAATGCCGAAAGACTGTGAACGCTGAATAGGTTCGCCTGTTTTTTCAAGCAATTCATCAGGAATTTCGTTAATAAAGCGTGACGGAGGATTAAATTTGGTCTGCCCGAAGAGAATGCGTGTTCTTGCTCTGGTAACGTAAAGTTGCTTCTTGGCTCTTGTAATTGCAACGTAAGCAAGTCTGCGTTCTTCTTCAATCTCATCGTCACCGCCCATTGATGACATAGCAGACGGGAAGATGGTTTCTTCCATACCTGCAAGGAAAACAACGGGAAACTCAAGACCTTTGGCAGAGTGAACAGTCATCATAACAACTGTTTCGGCATCAGCGTTATAATTATCAATATCAGTCATAAGCGCAACTTCCTGAAGGAAATCGTTAAGAGTTGCCGAATCGTTATCTCTTGAGAAACGCAGAAGGTTGTTAGAAAGTTCGTCAAGGTTCTGCACTCTGTCCTCATAAGTTT
>JAZNDY010000080.1:0-4249 GCA_045588295.1 Acutalibacteraceae bacterium | reverse complement strand
CGTGGTAAAGCTGAGAAAGGCAGGTTGCCATTTTGCCGCTGCCGGGGCCTGGGGCGGTAATAACAACAAGAGGTCTTTCTGTTTCGATATATTCGTTTTTGCCGAAACCTGCATCGCTGACTATGTGTGAAACGTTATAGGGGTAACCCTCTATGTTATAATGAATAAATACTTTAACGCCAAGCTGCTCAAGCTTTGATTTGAACGCAAGAGCTGCGGGCTGGCCGTTAAACTGCGCAAGCACAACGCTGCCGACAAAAAGACCTGCGCCTCTGTAAGCGTCGATAAGGCGAAGCACGTCGGCGTCGTATGTTATGCCAAGGTCACGGCGGATTTTGTTGCTCTCAATGTCGCTTGAATTTATAACAATAACAACTTCAACGTCATCTGCAATGTGCTTGAGCATCTGAAGCTTACTGTCAGGAGCAAAACCCGGCAAAACTCTTGAGGCGTGGTAATCGTCAAAAAGCTTGCCGCCGAATTCAAGATAGAGCTTGCCGCCGAATTCATTGATTCGCTCACTGATTTGTTCAGACTGGCGTCTGATATATGCCTCGTTATCAAAACCGATTCTGTTCAAGACCGAACACCCTTCCTTTTACGCTCAAGCGTATTTCTTCAACTAATTTATAATTATATAACATCAAAAGCTTTTAATCAAGTGAAAAGATAAATTTTGTTATAAAATTAAGCCGCATCCGTTTATGGGTGCGGCTTAATGCTGTTCAAATGTTAAAACTGAGTTTCATCCGTGGGTTTTTCTCTTGCTGTTTCGTCATCTAAATTAACAGGATGGTCGCCGAGATGAGCAATGTGATTGTCAGCGATAGTCTGGCTTTCGCTTGAAAAATCTGCAGCTTCTTCATATTCCGCAGGTGAAGGTGCGGCAACGGTTTCACCCAGATTTTCATATGACGATACTGTTGAATCAAGGTCATCAAACAGTGGGTCACTGACGATTTCAACCGGTGCATCGGGTGATTTGAACGGCATATATGATTCCGTCAGCTCGTTTTCGCTTGTGTCAGTTTCACCGTATGATATAATAGGCGATTTCTTCTTCTGTGCTTTTTCTCTGCGAAGAACGGCAACAAGAATGGCAACAAGTATCATAATAAGTGCCGTCAGACCTGAAATGATAACACCGTAGGTAAAGCCTTTTTGCTCAAACGAAATTTCAACGGTGTGCTCGCCCTCAGGCAGATTGAAGCAAAGATATGCATCTTCAAGAGCAACGTAATCAGCTTTGTTTATTGCTTTGCCGTCGATTTTAACGGTCCAGCTTTCATCATAGGGGATAGAAGTGAAGAACAGGCAATCTTCTTTTGCTTTGACGGTGCCTGTGATTTTTGTTTCTTCAAAAGACGTGATATTAAGCTGACCTTCTTTAAGTGTTTCGTAACCCGTGTTGAGCGCTGCGTCATCAACATAGAACGGGTAGAAACTGATATAGCCGTAATCCCTGTCTTTAACGGAAACAAGAACCGTCACCGTTTCACCGGGTGTTACAAGGCCGAGGTCATAAATATAAGGTTCACTTGTGTTCTGTGTGAACGTTTCATTGCCTTTGCCTATAGTTATCTCATCAAAGCAATAGGAATCAACGTAGAGATAGCAGTGGCGTGTTTCAGGCACGCTCAGGTGGAAGGTTGCTTCGCCGATGCCTGTGTCAGGCTTGGTGAAATAGATGTCGCCCGATTCAAGACCTGATGTTATTTCGTCAAAATTGAAATAATAAATATCGTGGATATCCATCATCTTATAAACGTCAGAAACGCCCGTTGCGTATTCAAACCAGTCGCCCTGAACGTTGAACGGATTGGTTTTGTCTGACTGCCAGAGCTTGAGTGATTTACCGGCGGCAAAACCAATGGGCATATAATATTTGTTTTCATATGCGGTGAATTTGCCTGCAGACATCAGCTGTGTGTAATAATCGTTTTCAACGTTAACCGTAGGATGGTTATCAACAACGTATTTGAGCGAATGCATCATATTATAAACGGGAGTCTGGAGATTATAGGTGTAACTGTTGATATAGTTACCGAACATACCAAGGTTGCTCTGAACGTTTGACATTTTTTCATATGCCATTGAAGAGAATGTGGAAACGCCGTTGTATCCGTACCACGCAGGGTCCATTCTGGCGCGGCTGCTGAGCAATTCCATTCGGTAAGTGTCGTTGCCCTCGTGCTTATCAAGGCTGTCTTTGAGCGCAACAAACTCATCATAATCGCCTGCAAACGAGCTCTTGGGCTGGTTCATGCTGTATCTGTCAGTGTTTGCACAGGCAATTTCACCTATAATGCAGCAAAGGAGAAGCACGGAAACTGCTGACCTTTGATATTTTGCATCCTTCATAAGAGCAAAAACAAGGCAATAGGTAACAACAAAAATAAGGCTGATAAGAATTGTTACGTCTTCAACGTTTTTGGAGCCGATTTCCTGAATGACAATGATTGAAAACAGAACGCCTACGCCTGCGCCGAGTATGCCTCTGCCGCTGAATTCATTAAGCCTGATGAACGCCTTGTGAGCGAGCTTGAGCAGAATGAAGCAATACATAAATGAGAAACGGTAGGGCAGGTCGTTGGGGTAATGGAAGCCGTGCCAGATATAGTTAAGAACGTTGAGATTGAAGCTGAAGAAAAGAAGAGCAAGCAGAAAAACGTGAGCAGCTTTCTCTTTGATTGTGATTGATTTTGTGAAAAGATAAAGCGGAACAAGAATAAGTGTTGCAATGCCGCAATAAACGTTGGGCAAAACGTCTGTGCCGCTGCTTCTGATCGTGGGGTTAACACTTGCAAGATGGTTTGCAAGAAAATCGAAGACTGTAAAATATGTTTTAAAATCTTCAGGGAACGTGCCGGATGTTGCCGAACAGCTTTTGAGAATAAAGTAAACAGGAATAAGGGCAAACGCAATAAGGCAGGCGGCTCCTATGCTGGAAATTGCAAAGGTGAGTCCGCTTTTAAGCAGAATATTGCCTGTTATTCTGTGATGTATGCGTATTCTCTTTTTGCCGTTTTCGTCGATTGTGTAAGGTGTGTTGTCAGAAACCGAAAGGATTTCGTGGTTGCTGAAGAAATAAACAAGAAAATAAATAACAGCAAAAATGCAAACCATAAAGCCCATATAATAGTTGGTCAGTATGGTGAGCGCAAGAACGGGGATATAGAGCCTGGGGTCTCGCTTGTTAATGATATTCTCTATGCCAAGAATAATAAGCGGAAAATACACCATGGTGTCAATCCACATAACGTTCCAATAATATGCAACAAAATAGCCGCACATAGCGTAAAGAATACCAAAAGCCGCAGAACTGAAATCGTGCCTGTTATGGGATTTCTTGAGATAGAAAGTGAACGCCGCCGCCGCAAGAGCTGCTTTGGCAACAATCATGCTGGCAATTGCTTCGGGCATATTTTCGTGGCCGAAGAGCAGCATAAACAGCATACTTGGGCTCGAAAGGTAATTATAAAAGTTACCCATAAACGGCGAGCCGAGACCTGTTTGCCAAGAATAGAAAAAGCTTTTGAGGTTTGTAACACGGTCATAAAGCTCTGCAAACAGAGGACCGTACTGGTGATAAAGGTCCATTCGCAGAATGGTTTTTTCACCAAACGGAAACAGGTCGTAGCAATAATAGACAAGCATCATTATGCCTATCGTGCATACCATGGCAAGCCAGCAATAGGCGTTGCCAACAAAAAAACGCTTGAAAAGAGATTCCTTTTTCAGCGTGGTCGGTTCTTTCTTTAACATAATCAGCCTCCACCGATTTATTATTATAAAATTAGACACAATTAATATATCATATAATTCCGTGTTATGCAAGTAAATAAACTTTAAACAATGCACAGCAAATTCACTGCGCATTGTTCTATTCAGGGACAAGAGGTCATATATTTTAGCAAAACCCAATTTTATCCGGAGGACAGCTTGTGGATAACGTTAAAAAATTTGAGCAGGCAGTCAGAGTGCTGACTCCGCCGCTGGCTTCAATGTTTATGCGTTTAAGAAATGAAGAAAAAGAAACGGTAACTGAAATAAGAATACGCACCTGTAAGCCGATAGTAGCCGTTGCATCAAACGAAATCTGCTTTTTGCACAGGTCGGGTAAGCTGACTCGTGTTTATTCCGATGCGGTTGTTAAAGTGTGCGGAAAAGAGGTTGAAGAAATTTTCAGCAGGCTTTGCGGCTATTCCGTTTACAGCTACCGTGATGCCATAAACAGAGGTTATATTAC
>JAZNDY010000079.1:0-3241 GCA_045588295.1 Acutalibacteraceae bacterium | reverse complement strand
ACAGGCTTTATTATGTCGTTTACACTTTCACTTGATGATTTCATCATCAGCTATTTCACAAGCGGCCCCGGCTTCCAGACTTTGCCGATTGCGATTTTCTCAATGACAAAGAAAAGGGTCAAGCCTGATATGTATGCGCTTTCAGCCATTATTTTTGTCAGCATCCTTGTGCTGCTTATCTTCTATAACATTGCACAGCAGAAGAGCGAAGACAGAGATAAGGGCAAAGAAAAAACAGCTAAAAGCAAAACTTTCGGCATAATAAAGGTTGCAACAGCGCTCACGGTTGTGGCTGCTGTTGTGTTTGTGCCTCTTATTGTCCGCTTTGCTTCAACCCAAAAGAAACAGAGCGTCGGCAGCCTTAAAGGCACAACGCTTTATGTTTATAACTGGGGTGAATATATTTCGGACGGCGCTGACGAAACAATGGACGTTGTTGCTGAGTTTGAAGAAAAATACGGCATCAACGTTGTGTATGACACCTTTGATAACAACGAAACAATGTATTCAAAGCTCAAGGGCGGCGGCGTTTCATATGATATTGTTATCCCTTCGGACTATATGATTGAAAGAATGATAGCCGAAGATATGCTCGCAAAGATTGATTATTCCAACATTCCCAATTATAAGTTTATCCCTGAAAAATACAGAGGTCTCAGCTATGACCCGTCGGATGAATATTCAGTCCCTTACACAGTCGGTATGGTTGGTCTTATTTATAACACCGCTATGGTTAAAGAGGCTCCCACAAGCTGGAAATCACTCTGGGATAAAGATTACGCAGGTAACATTCTGATGTTCAATAACCCGAGAGATGCCTTTGCGATTGCGCAGAGCATCCTTGATATGGATTATAACACAGAGAATGAAGCCGATTGGAAAAATGCCGCAGAGCTTCTTAAGGCGCAAAAAGTTGTTTCACCCACTTATGTCAGTGACGAAGTGTTTAATATGATGGAATCAGGTGAGGCAGCGTTTGCTCCTTATTATGCAGGCGACTTCCTTTCAATGCAGGAAAACAACCCTGACATTGCTCTTGTTTATCCTGAAGAGGGCGTTAACTTCTTTGTTGATGCAATGTGTATTCTCAAGGATTCAAAGAATAAGCGCGCGGCAGAGCTGTTTATAAACTTTATGCTTGAGCCTGAAGTTGCTCTTGCCAACGCAGAATATATCTGCTATGCAAGCCCGCACACAGAAGTTTATTCAAACCCTGAATACAGCTATTATCAGGATGAATACCTCTACCCTGAAGATGGTCAGTTCAAAACCCAGAACTTCCTTAATCTTTCACCTGAAACTCTTGCTCTTATGAGCTCGCTTTGGGATGACGTTAAAAATCACGTTCCCGACCCGAATAACGCTGAAGCAGTTTTCACACCGTTGGAAGAATCGGATAAAAACTCTGCGGATAAGAAAGAAACGGTTATGACGGAGGAGGCGTGGCGATACGTTGTTTATATCAGCCTCTTTGTTGTTGCGTGCCTTGCATATGTGATATTCAAATATGCAAGAAAGAAATACAGAGAAAAAGTTTAATAAAAGCTAAACTAAAAACCCTCGGCTCAAAGCCGAGGGTTTGATTTTTTTGTTATGTAAATAAGATGATAAAGCTTTTGCTTTATTTTGTTACCATATACTCAAAAACAAAATAGCAGATGGGAGCTACGAAAAGAGCGCTGTCAAAGCGGTCAAGAATTCCGCCGTGACCGGGCAGGAATTTGCCGAAATCCTTGATTTTGCAGTCTCTTTTTATGTAAGAGAGGAACAAATCGCCGAGCAAACCGAAAATTGCGCCGAGAGCACCTATGAGTATAAAAGCAATCCAGGGCACGTCTTTGCCGATTAAATGAAGAATAAGGCCGTAAATAAGCATACCGAGAACACCGCCGCCGATGCCGCCGAATGCGCCCTCAATGCTCTTTTTGGGGCTGATTGACGGAGCAAGCTTGTGTTTGCCGAATTTTGAACCAATGAAATATGCACCTGCATCAGCGCACCAAGAAGAAATGAACGGAATCAGAACAAGGTTTCTGCCGTTGTTAAGCTTGATGAGCGGAATAAGCAACGAAAGCAGGGTCGGAAAAACGAAAGCTCCGAAAAAAGCTGCAAAAAGGCCGTTTGTGCCGCTTTTTTTCTTTGTTGTTATTTCTGCAAAGAAAAGGGCAAAAATAAAGACGAAAAGTGATATCATAAATATTTTAACGTCTGCATTAAAATGAATTAACCAGGGTATCAGCATTGCTTGCGTTATGCTGATGGCGCAGATAAGCTTGCTCTTAACGAGCTTTGTGTTGTATATCAGTTCTTTTGTCATAACAAAAGCCGCTATTGTTTCAAGAACAACCAGAGCTACAAATGGCAGAAGCAAAACTACAACAAGGCAGGTTGCCAGCCATATAACGGCAACGCCAAGTCTTTTGCCGAGTGATTGATAGTTTGTTTTTTTCTTTTTCATCTTATTCACCGCGAAACTTTAAAAATTTTTATCTGTTGCAAAGTATCAGCCGATAAGCTCCACGTCAGCATAAACGGCGTGGTGGTCGGAATAGAATTCACCGTCAATCAGTTTGTTTATAACTTTAAAATTAACGGGTCTGACGGTTGCTTTGTCAACAAAAACAAAGTCGATAATGCTCTGAATTTCATCCGGTCTGAAACCGTGGAAGGTGTAGCAATCATCGCTGTCAGGAGCCAGCGTTCTTGCGTCACCCATATTTGCGCTGATCATTGTTTCATAGCAATCTGAACCCTGCGGCACGTTGAAATCGCCTGTGCAAACAACGGGCACACCGCCAAAGGAAGCGGCTTTTTCCTGAATCATTTTTGCGCCGTTAATCTGTGCGATTCTGCCTATGTGGTCAAGATGCGTGTTGAAGTGTATGTATTTTTTGCCGCTATCTTTATGCGTGAGCTTAACGTATGTTGCGATTCTTGTGCAGACAGCGTCCCAACCCTTTGAGGGCACGTCGGGTGTTTCTGAAATCCAGAAGTTTCCGCTGTCACTTGCAGTGAATTCGTCTTTGAGATAGAATACGGCAGAAAATTCGCCGTCTTCTTTGCCGTCATCTCTGCCAACGCCCACGTAAGCATATTCGGGCAAATTTTCTTTGAGTGCATTCATCCAGTCAATGTGTGCTTCCTGAACGCCGAATGATGAGGGCTTGGCTTCGCGGATAATCTGACAAACGAGGGGGATTCTGTGCTTATAGTTTCTGTGACCTTCGCCCCAACAGAGGAG
>JAZNDY010000078.1:0-5298 GCA_045588295.1 Acutalibacteraceae bacterium | reverse complement strand
GCGTCGCCGGAACCTGCTCCGTCGCCGGAACCTGCTCCGTCGCCGGGACTTGCTCCGTCGCCGGAACCTTCTCCGTTGCCGAGACCTTCTTCATCTCCGGAACCTTCTCCATCTCCGGAACCTTCTCCATCTCCGGAACCTTCTCCATCGCCTGGAATTTCTATGGACGCAGTTCCGAAACTCAATCCCTGTCCAAGCGTTCTGTATACTTCTTCGGCAGTATAATTTGCACCGCTTTCTCCGTCGGGCAATTCATAGACCATCTGGCCTATGTCTCCAAAATTATAATCACTTTCAGTGATGTTCATTGTTTCGAGGAGGATAGAATTTATAACGATGTCACAAGCTATGTTGAACCTTTCGTGATCGAAGTCATTTCCTCGTGAGCAATGCTGTAAAACGATATGCATGATTTCGTGCATCATAACGATATCTGTTTGTAAATCTGATAATTTATCAAGAAAACTGGGTGCCCATATAATATTTTCACCGTCGGTTGCGGCAGTTTCAACGCTCTCATCAAGTTGGAATTTTACATATAACAGCAATCTGCCGAAAAAGCCGTTTTGGTTAAAAATACGTTTTTTTGAATTTGAAAGCTTTTTTGAGTATTCTATAAGTTTTGCATTTGACAAATCCATTTAATTACCTCCTTTGTTTTGGAGCCAAGTAACAAATTCGGGAATCTGCAAGAGCTTTAACTTGTAGTTTTCTTCGATGCTTATATAATCTCTGAAAAGAACAAACGAAAAGTCAGAAGGAAGTTTCATTGCATATTTAATTGAATTTGCAATTTTGCTCAAATCTTTGCTGTGCTTTTTTGCATAGTCAAACATTGAAGAAATCAGAGCATAAAGCACGTCTGTGTTTTTAGGAACAGAAGGGTTTTTTCCGTCGAAGATGTCTTTTACAGAGGGCAGCTGGTTGTACACATCGCACCACGTCTTGAATTCAATTGCTGCGCCGGTTCCGACAAGACCAGCTATCATAGGGTACATGAGTTCTACATTGCCATCAACTGTATTAAGAAGTGTGCTGACTTTTTCCCATGAACGGGGAGTGGGAAATGCATTGTCATCGTTGTGAGAATCAAAACCCATAAGGGAATCGCGCTTGAAAGATATAAAGCCGAGTACTTTTTGATTTATACCGTTTTTTACCGCCCAGTCCCTCCATGAATCAAAATCTGATTGTATTTCAAAATGACAAAGACGGTTTGCAAGTGCTTTAGGCATTTTGTATGCGACTGATTTATCGGTGACTCTGTTTCCTGCGGCAATAACTATACAATTGTCAGGCAGTCTGTGTTCGCCGACAACCCTGTCAAGTGTTATCTGATATGCTGCAGCCTGAACAGAAGGAGGTGCTGCGGATATTTCATCAAGAAACAGAATGTTGACAATATCTTCACTGGGATTCATATTGAAAATCTGGGGTTTGAGCCAAACGGCAACGGTTTTATCTTCGCTTGCAGTCGGAATACCTCTTAGGTCAATGGGGTTGAACAGCATTAAACGTACGTCTGTAATGACTGCGGACTTGCCTGTTTTAGCTTCAATCTCTTCCTTGAGTTGCTGAACAAGTTGTGATTTGCCGACGCCGGGAGAGCCCCACAGCATCATGGAAGGCAGTTCCTTAACGGGGAGCCCGGAGTTGATTGTTTTGCAATAACAAAGAGAAAGAGTTTCGAGAGCTTTGTTGACTGTAAGTGCAGCGGTGTTAGTTGTTTTAATTTCTTTCATTTTTAATACCTAACCTTTCATCAATTAATTTAAGTTCATTTTCCAATTCATCGATTTTATCGATATAAGATTCTTGATTGTCAATTTCAGCCTGTATTCTTGATGCTTTTTCAAGCAGTTTATCGCTGTAAGAACGGAGCTTTTCAATATGCTTGTCCAGAGTATTAAGATAGTTATCAATTCTGATAAGAGTTCCGGCTTCTTTTTTGCCGAGACTGATGTAGTGTCTGCTTGATTTCTTCAGAATAATATACGGCTTGTCTTTAGCCATATTTGCGGGAAGAATAACCGTAAAACCCTGATATTTAAGAAGAGTTCGTTCCTTCGGTACCATACTGTTATTCTGTACTGCGTTAAAAATCTTTTTCTGGATAATCTTCCTTTCTTCTTTTTTATATTCACGATATGTTTTTATATAGAATTCTCTGTCAGATATGAATTCTTCTGTTACTTTTTCATTGTCGGCAACCGACTTAGGAATGGAATTCAGTTCGAGCTGAAGCCTTTCGCAGTTTGAGACGATACCTCTTTGCAGAGCTTTGTATCTTTCAAGTTTATTTGATGTTTCCACTCTGATTTTAATAAGAGGATCATTAATCGCAAGTGCTATGACCTCTGCGTAATCAAGAACTGTACCGTCAACATCGTCACTGCTTCTCTGACTTAATTCTCCGGAGAGAATCTGAGTAATAAATTTTTGCTTTTTTTCAAGAAGCTGCCAGGAGTACGAATCAAAACTGTTTTCAGTTATGTATCTGAAAATATAAACCTTTTCATTTGTGTTGCCCTGACGGAGAATTCTGCCTTCTCTCTGAACCATTTCAGAAGGCTTCCACGGAACATCAAGATGGTGCAGAGCAATAAGTTTATCCTGAACATTTACGCCAAGGCCGAGCATCGGTGTTGAACCGATCAGAATACGGATTTCACCGCTTTTGACTTTGCTGAAAAGTACGCTTCGTTCTTTATCGTTTTTTGCATCGTGAATATATGCGACCGTGTTTCTCGGAACACCCAGTGAAACAAGAATGCGGGTGAGCTCATCGTATATATTGAAACTGTCTTTCGGTGTAGCTATATCGCAGAATATTATCTGAGTGCTTTTTTGCGGGCTTGTTTTTGTGAAAATATCAAATACATTTTCGGCGCATCGATACACTTTTGATATCTCTGAAAAATGTGAATCTGCGTCAACAAGCCTGAGGTCAAGAGCAGCCTTTCTGCCGTCTGTTGTGATTTTGAGCATATTATCTTCTGCTTTTGAAACAAGGTGCAGTTTAACAGCGTCGGCCCTATACGAAATGTCTTCAAGATAATTTTTCAGTCCGTCGGTTGCCGGAACAGTTACATTGGTATAACCGTCAAAATCAGGAACATCCCTTTTGCTGTCTGAATAATTCAGGTCTGCAATCAGTGCAAACAGGTTGTTGAGTTCTGCAAGATTGTTGAACTTAGAAAATCTGGTTGATATTTTGCATTTGCTTGTGTCCACCTCAATTTCAAACGCTTCATCCATCTCCGCAAACATACCTATCCAACTGTTAAAATGCTGTAATTCCATAAAGGAAAGTTCGTTATACTGCAGATACTGCTGAACAGCAAACATATCGGCTATGGAGTTTGTTATCGGCGTACCTGTAGCAAAAACAACCCCTCTGCCGCTGTTGGTCTTCTGAGTGTGACGGACTTTCTCAAGCATAGCTTCACATTTCTCAGAGCCGTTTGCTGAAAAACCGACGATATTCGCATTCCCTGTTTCTGTAGGCAGATTTTTGAAGTTGTGCGCTTCGTCTACAAACAGAGTGTTTATACCGAGCTCATCAAAGTATATTCTGTTTTCAAGGTTCATCAGTTCATCTTCCAGTTTTTTAATTTCCTCCGGTGCTTTGCAATTTCTTTTTGCATCGGAAATCTTCTTTTCAAGTTTTTTTACGCAGTATTGCTTTGAGGGTTTAATCTCTTTAAAGCAGCTGTATGCGATTATTACTGCGTCATAATCGCCGTCTCTTATTCTGGATATAACGCTGTTTCGAATACGGGGAGAAAAATTACGGGGCTCAATCAAGAGAATATCGGCTTTGGGATACAGTGTTCGGAATTCTTTTTCCCATTGGCCGGCCACATTGTTGGGGACAACGTAAAGATTCTTTTTAGAAATACCCATTCTGCGCATTTCCATTCCCGCAGCAGCCATAATATATGTTTTGCCTGTTCCGACATCGTGCGCGAGAAGAGTGTTGGGTGTCAGAATGATTCTTGCGACGGCATTCTTCTGGTGGGGGTAGAGGGTTATTTCGTCTGACATGCCGGGAAAAGAAAGAAACGAGCCGTCAAACATTCTTTTTCTTATACAGCCAAACTTTGTTTCATAAATTTTTTCGAGTCTTTCTTTACGCTTTTTATCTTTCCAGACCCAGCTTTGAAACTCATTGATGAGTTTTTTCTGCTTCTCTTTGGCAAGTTCGGTTTCAGCAACATTAACCACCCATTTGCTGCGGGACTCGGATGCAGATCTTTCATCCTTGTCTTTGATTATTATCGGTTGGTGGTTTAATGTTTTTTCTATAATGTGAAGAGCGTTCATCCTGCTTGTGCCGTAGGTTGATGTAACAATTGTTGAGCGCGCAGTATTATTGAACCTGTTCTTGTAAGGGATTTCCCATTTTCCTTTTGAAATGTCATGCTTTGTTCCCATTCCGAAAAATAAACTGTTATAATCTCTCATGTGTTTTCCGAACAGGTGCTTAATAAAATCATCAATTATATCAGCAGGCACCCACGGCGATCCGAGTGTGATATAAATATGATTATAATTTATACGGGGCGGCAAGACGCTTTCGATCGCCTTAATATTCTCCTCAAACATTCCTTCAAACTTTTTGCTTGCCTTTTTGGCGGCAGAAAGTTTCCTCATAAGATTTCCGGACAGATACTCATCGGCAGTTTCCCAGCCCTCATGAGTACATTCGTTCCACGTTTCGGGATTCTGATAAACAGCGCTTTTGAGAGCATTTATAATTGTTTCAAGAGATTTTTGAGTAACAGATAATATGTATTCCATATTTACCCGTCCATAGGTGCGGAGAGAGTTTATTAATGCATCGGGTATGCTTTGGATTTCCTCTGTTGTTTCACAGACGGAATCAGCATAATCAAAATCAAGAGGCAACTCAATGCAAGCGGTTATCTTATCATTCTTCTTCATAAAAATTCCTTTCTGTTAATTATTTGTTTTGAGTTGAAATAATTTGAAATAATCCTTTTGGGCTGTTTTATCCGAAATGTTTCCTATTGCGGAATCTCACTGCAACGTCGCTTCGCTCGCGTTAAAATAATCTTTGGACATATTGTTTCGGCTCAAAAACTGACTTCTGCTTCACTGTTTCAACGGTCTTGGCAAAGCCGTATACATTTCGGATGGTTATTTAATTGTCAAGGTGCAGGAGCGATCGCCCAAAAGATTCCAATTCTGTCAAAAATAATCTGATAGAACGAAGAATACTTTTATTGCCGCTCAGAAAAAGTATGTAAGAACTACGATTATAAAAAATCAGTG
>JAZNDY010000077.1:0-9144 GCA_045588295.1 Acutalibacteraceae bacterium | reverse complement strand
TTCTCTTGATAATTGGGGCGACGTTTCGGATTACGGCAAGATAGTTTCCGCAGGCGGCAAAACTTTCGGCTCATCTCCGTGCGTTGCGTGGTCACCCGTCGGCGGCAAATGCGGAACGCATGTTGTTACGGGCAAACACCCCATCAGAGGCAGCAGCGACACGGGAACGGATATGTTCATCAGCTTTGATTACGGCAAAACCTTTGCTCCGATTGATAACCCTATTCCGTATTCGCTTGACCCTTATGAAAGATGTGGGTACAGTCCGTCGCTGTTTTTCTCGGAAGACGGAACAACGCTTTACTACGTCAACAATCCTCCGTGTTATGAATCAACCTATAAGATTACGGTTGCAAAAATCAGAATTTCGGAGTTATAAAAAGCGTTGGTTATATTAATCAAGTCGAATTTTTGAAAAATCAGAAGTGTTGAACGACAAAATGAGGCTGCTATGCAAGCAGCCTCATAATATATTGATAACTTATTCGACTTTAAATCCGAACATTTCTTTGAAATCATTAAAGCATTCGTCGCATATCCAATACTTTTGGTCGGGCGTGCAATAGCCTTGCTGCAAATCTTCGCCGTTCTCGCTGAATTTATCCCAACAAAAAGCACAATGGTCATGGTCCCATTTTTCTGACGGCTTGGTGTATTGCATCTTTTTAAGTTTTGCGTTCATCAAATACTCTTGCTGATTCAAGAGTCTCCAATCATTTGACATTGTGTGTGCCTCCTAATCAACCAAATACACACAAAAAGATTTTTTCTTTCCGCCAACAACAGTTTTTTCAACTTCTTCCTCCCAAAAAGGTAAAAGATAATCCTTAAAATCTCTTATTATGTCATCTTTCAAGGCGTGTTCACCTTTCAAAAAGAGAGTAAATTTGTTGATTATTAATATGATGCTGTCGGTTTCAATCCAGCTTAAGTCTGTCATAATATCGTAATAGCTGTGATAATCGGGTTTCATATATGCAGGGAGTTCGGGGAATGAAAACGACCTTGCCATTGCTGCCCAATAATCTTCCCAACTGTTGATTTCTGCTCCGTCGATTTCAGCAATAAAAACTTTGTCTTTCGACTCGGATTTTATTTTGTTTGCTTCATCTTTCGAGATGTTTAAAACTGAATTTTTCATACATCAAACCTTTTTTATTTCCTTTGAATTATAAACAGCAAATGCTGTTGTCTCGCCATCTGAATTACAAAATTCAATCTCATAATAATCACTGCTTTTGTGACAAAAAACAATTGTACCGATAGTACCTCTTGGAATATTGTTTTTGTCAACAAGAGTTATTATTGCATCACATTCGTTAAAGCTCATAAATTATCACCCTTATGCGGCTGAGATAAATATTTTTTTGCAGCCTTAATCCAATCATCTTCGTTTATGCATTCAAACGCGTAAGAAACTGATTTGCTGTTTAAGCTTTCAACATAGCTCTTGGCAACAGCAAAGCAGTTTTCGGTTGTAATTTGTTTTTTGCCGATAAAATCACAAAACGAAGTGTAACAATCGCTGACGGCAGAACCGATATCCGCAAACAAAAACGGATTGGCGTCGCTCAGATAATTTCCAAGTTCCTCGTTTTGTGTTTTATCCCATTCGTTATCAAGCGCAAAAAATATAAGGCAAAATAATTCAAATTTATTCATTGTTTTTTCTCCTCTCTTATTTAAACGGATTTTTGTTTAAGCCGCTTTCAGGATCCCAAGGTCGTGGATATTGGTTCAAGCCGCCCTCGTTAATTGTTTGTTCTCTGAATCTTACCCACCATTGTTTTCCGTCACCGGTTATTTCTGCGTGCCATGAGTTGCCGTGTTTATCCTTTCCGAGATATTTTGATTGATCTTTTGCAAGTTCAATCAGCTTTTTTCTGTTTTTCGGTGTATCGGGAACATGACCGTCTCTCTCTGCGAATATATGCTTCAACTGAGAATCGTTTTTAGGCAAAGATATGTTTCCACCACCCGCCGAGCCTCTTCCTTTTTCGGTTGAAACATAACCAAAAGCTCTTTTAATGTGCATATCAAACATATTGGTTTCAGGGGTTAACCTTGGTTCGGTTTGCAGGGTGTAATACTTTTTATAGTTATTGGTTTGTGCATAATCAACCTTGATGATTTTACCCTTCATCTCTTCAAAAGGTTCACCGTAACAGATAACTGCCTGTGGCTTGATTTTGCGCATCATTTCTTCATAGCCTTGCATAAACAGGCTTTTCTCTTTCCTTACGCCGATTGTGGAAACAGCAACTACGCTACCTTTGGGAATTCCGTCAAAGCAAAACCAGAATGTATTCGGTTCTCCCCAAGAAACCGTCGGAATTACTTTTATCCCTTTATCTTGCATATAAGCGCCGCACCAACGGGAACGGAAAGTATTGTAAACCTTAATTGATAACGGCATTTCGGTATACATACTGAAATCGGGGGTTAACACCGCCCTGTATTCTTTCATCCTTTCAATTCTCGGCTCGGGGTCTTTCCACATAACCTCGAATTTGTAGTCATCCATAAAGAAATGAACTATGGCATCTGTTTTGTTGTCACACAGTTTATCATAACCTATAAGCTCAATTTCTTCAAGGTCGATTTCATCGGTTTTGAGCAGAGGAATATCAAATATTCCGTCGCCCTTGAACTGATTTCTCAGAAACATAGGATTTGTTCTGAAATTTTCACTTGTCATTAATTACCTCCATAAAAATTTAAAGTACATCGAACAAATGTTCTCTGCACTTTTATATTCTAACGAGAAAATTTGATTTTGTCAATACTTTCTGGAATTTTATTTGGATTAGCTTAGCGACAAATAATATTTCACCCTCAAAAATTGTCAATATTTTGTCAATAAGTCGGGATATTCGAGCTTTTTGTGGTCGGTTACAAACTGCGGCAAGTTACGGCAAATGCCTTTTTATTGACTTTTTGACCGTTTGTCAATGTCAATCTTAGCGATTTTACAAGCTACGGCAGGTTATGACAAGCAAAAACAAGATGCTTTAATCACACTCAAGTTCTCAAAGAGATAATTTATCCCGAATGGGGATTATCACAAACCCTCGAAGCTTTGCGGCTTCGGGGGTTATTTTGTTTTTTAAGCAGAAATCTGCAGTTGATATTGCATATATAATATGGTATATTTTAATTATGCAGAGGTGGATTTTGGTTTGCCTTTGCAACTGAGATGAGGTGAAATAAAAATGAAAAAGCTTTTATGCGTTCTGCTTGCAGGGGTGATGGTTATGCTGACTTTTGCGCTGCCGTCTTTTGCGGCTGATGAAAAAAACCTTGTTGCCGACGCGGTTATTGTTATTGCCGCTCAAGCAAGTGAAACGGATACCTATGCCGCAGGCAGGCTCAAACATTACCTGGACAGAATAACAGGGGAGAGTCTTGAAATTGTGACAGACGCCGCAAATGCTGACGGTTATGAAATCTGTGTTGGTGCAACAAACAGGGCGGAACCTGATTTCAGCGATATGGCTGACGGAAGTTACGTTATAACGTCAAGCGAAAACCGGGTTATCATCAGCGGCGCAGGAAACAAAGGAACAATTAACGGCGTTTATGCTTTTCTTGAAAAATACTGCGGATGCCATTGGTTTGAGTCGCAGGTGATTGAAGTGCCTGAAAACAAAAATCTGGCAGTTCCTGCAGGAATTGACGTTGAATACACCCCGTTTTTTGAATATACGGAAACAGACACAACAAGCTCACGCGACATTGAGTTTTCGCTTGCAAACGGTCTTACGGGTGAGGTTTACAGAACTTTCACAGCTGAACAAGGCTCGGGTGTGGGATATGCAGGTTCTTTTGCACATACGCTCACAACCTATTTCTGTAAATCTGCCACATATTTTGAGGAGCATCCTGAATATTTTGCTCTGCGCAACGGCATAAGAGTGCCTGACCAGCTTTGCCTGACAAACGAAACGGTCAGACAGATTGTAGCAGCAGAGGTGCTTGATTTGCTTTCGCAATATCATAAGCCCGAGGCGGATATCCAGATTGTTTCGCTGACTCAGCACGATAACCGTAACTTCTGCCAATGCAAAAAATGCGCGGCGGTTGACGAAGCAAACGGCTCACAGTCAGGCACAATGATAAGCTTTGTTAACGATATTGCAGGCAGAGTGAAGGCTCACGGCTATGAAAACGTGGTTTTTGATACCTTTGCTTATCAGTACACAAGAAAAGCTCCCACGCAGGTCAGACCGCGTGAGGACGTTATTGTTCGCCTTTGCTCGATTGAATGTTGCTTCGGTCACACCCTTGATGACCCCAAGTGCGGACTGAACGTTGATTTTATGAACGACCTCAGGGAATGGGGCAAAATCTGCAACAGAATTTACATCTGGGATTACGTTAACAATTACGCTGAAACGGTGTGCATCTTCCCCAACTTCGGCGTTATGCAGAGAAACATTCAGATTTTTTATGAAAACAACGTAAAAGGTCTGTATGAAGAGGGCAACTATTATATTGCGAACTGTGATGCGGAATTCGGCGAAATGAGAACGTATCTGCTCTCAAAACTTATGCAGAACCCGTACCTTGATTACAGCGCTGAGATGAATGCTTATCTTGACGGTGTATACGGTCCCGGCGGCAAATATATAAGAGAATTTATTGATATTATGACGGAACACGCCGTAACGGACAGCAAGCATCTCTTGATATATCAGAGCTCCACACAGACTCTTTACGGCATGGAAAAGGCGGATGTTGAGTATTGTGATGAGCTTTGGCAGATGGCAAAGGATGCCGCAGAAAGCGAAGAACAGCTTGCGCAGATTTGCAGGTCAGAGCTTTCGTGGAGATATTGGAAAAACACAAATATGTGCGGCGAATTCTCGCGCCTTAACTTCCCTTACGTTTATATGAATGCAGGCGAAATGCTTCACCGTGATTTCAGGGCGATGGGTATTACCGTGCTTTCAGAGGGCACGAGGTCAGAACTTTCAGACTGCGAACTGCTTTATCTTTACAGGGTTGCACCCAAATGGACAACGCTCTATGAGGAGTGGTTCTGGGACGTTCTTAACCCTCTTGCAATTGCACTTTATAACTTCTTCGGCTTTATTTATAACACGTTCAACTGATATAACGGTTGACAGATAATAGTATGCGTGCTAAAATTATCTTACAAAGAATCGGCAGACCCAAAGTGATTGCACAGGGAGTGACATTGTGGCTAAGATTCAGAAAGCCAAACTTACAAGGCTTGAAATAATTAAGGTTGCAACAAAGATGTTCCTTTACAGGGGATATTCTTCAACAACCGTTAAGGCGGTTGCCGATGAGCTTGATATCAGCACGGGCAATCTGACCTTCCATTACCCCACAAAGGAGCATATGCTGGCTGAGCTGACGGATATGATGTGTGCCTATCAATGGCAGATGATGAAGATTGAAGCGGATGAGGGTATCAGCTCTCTGCTTGCTCTCTGCCTTGAGCTTACAACGCTGGCGGCAATCTGCCAGGGCAACGAAGTGGCAAAAGACTTCTTTGTTTCGTCATATCAGAGCCAGATGTGCCTTGATATTATTCATTTTAACGATACCGCAAGGGCAAAAAACGTTTTTGCCGAATACTGCGGCGGTTGGAGCGACGAGCAGTTTGACGAGGCTGAAATATTGGTTGCAGGCATAGAGTACGCAACCTATATGGCGTCTGACAGCACCGTGCCGCTTACAACAAGAATTGCAGGCGCTCTTAATCAGATAATGACGATTTATAACGTGCCTGAAGATACCAGAAAAAACAAAATCAGAAAAGCACTTGCAACTGATTACGTTTCGCTCGGCAAGCGTGTTATCAGAGGCTTTGTTGAGCATATTGAAAAAACCAATGAGCAGGCATATGAAGAAATAATGGCTGCCGGTAACAGCAAAATCTGACCCATGGAGGAAAGGCGAATGAAAAAGTTTTTGGCAGTGTTTTTTGCCGTATTTATGATTGCAACGGTGTTCCCGTTTGCCGCATTTGCGCAGACGGACACACCGGTGAGCGATGAGGTTATTATTCTTTACACAAATGATGTTCACTGCAACATTGATAATTATCCGTTGCTTGCCGCTTACAGGGCGGAGCTTATTGCACAGGGCAAAACGGTTATCACCGTTGATGCCGGCGATGCAATAAACGGCGAAATTATAGGCACACTCACTGAGGGTGCGGCTATTGTTGACATAATGAACGAGGTCGGCTACGACTATGCCATCCCCGGCAACCACGAGTTTGACTTCGGTGTTGAAAGATTCATCACCATTGCAGAGGAAGAAGCTGAATACACTTATCTCAGCTCTAATTTCTATTATCTTTCCTCAAATGACCCTGTTCTTGCTCCCTATGCCGTTGTTGAGGTTAACGGACGCAAGATAGGCTTTGTGGGCATTTCAACCCCTGAAACAATTTCAAAGGCAAACCCTGAATATTTTAAGGATGAAAACGGCAACTTTATTTACGGTTTTCCCGTTTATCCCGACGGCATGACAAACGAAATTCTGTATGAAAACGTTCAGGAAAGCGTTGACGCCGCAAGAGCGGAGGGCGCAACCGCCGTTTTTGCACTCGGTCACCTTGGCATTGTTGAAACAACGGACGGCTGGAAAAGCACGGATGTTCTTGCAAACACAAACGGCATCACAGCTTTTATTGATGCCCATTCACACGAGACCATAGTCAATGATATCCAAAAGAATGAGCTTGGAATATCAACCACAATCACCCAGACGGGCGAAAAGCTTGACAACATCGGCAGGATAACTCTGCGCGGACCTCTTGCGATGTTTGATTTGATTGACGTTGACGATATAGACGTTGAAACAATGTCGCAGAGCGCGCAGGATGCTTACGATGCGGTCAAGGCAAAGGTTGACGGCTATAACGAGCAGACAGCCTATCTTTTTGACCCCATCGGCACGTCAGAGGCACACCTTGTGACCAGAGACGATTACAACTGGCTTGTGCGCAGAAAAGAAACCAACGCAGGTGATTTTGTTGCAGATGCTTTCCGCTCTGCAACGGGTGCGGATATTGCAATCACAAACGGCGGCGGTGTGCGCAGTGAGATTCAGGTTGGCGACGTTTCAAGAAAATTGCTTATGGATATGGCTCCGTGGAACAACGAGATGTGCGTTGTTGAAATGACGGGTGAACAGCTTATGCTTGTGCTTGAGCACGGCGCACGTAAATGCCCCGAGCCGCTCGGCAGCTTCTTCCAGGTTTCGGGTCTGACCTATGAAATCCATACCTACGTTGAGTCGCCCATAACGGCAGACCAGCTTGATAACTTTATTTCACTTGACCACGCAGCGGCAAGAAGAGTCAGAAACGTTAAGGTTAACGGCGAGCCGCTTGACCCCGATAAGATTTATACCGTTGCGGGCAGTCAGTATGTGTTGCTTGACGGCGGCGACGGCCTGACGATGCTTGATGGCGTAAAGGTTGTTTCGGGCGATAATCTTCTCTGCGATTCCCAAATGCTTATTGAATACTTCACCGAAGCACTCGGCGGCGTTATTACTGCCGAAAAATACGGCAACCCTGACGGTGACGGCAGAATAAAGATTTATGATTCGGAGCCTCCCGTTGAGCCTGATGACCCTGAGCAGCCTGATGACCCTCAAGACCCTGAAGACCCTTCCGAAAATTGCACACATATGTGCCACAAGGGCGGATTTATGGGCTTCCTGTGGAAGATTCTGCGCTTCTTCCAGATGCTTTTCGGCCTTAACCCCGTTTGCGTTTGCGGTGAAGCACATTATTAAATACAACTTCTTCTTAACATAATAAACCTATGAAACTCCCGAGGTATCCCCAAGCCTCGGGAGTTTCACTGCCTTGGGACTGCCTGACACAGTGAAGAACAAAGGAAACAAATAAATAACGAAAATAATAAATGAACGGTACAGATTTACAAAGGAGAGGGATATTCGTTTTTTTCTGTTTACAAAAAGGAAAATTTATTATAAAATAAATGTGTATATGCATTCCGAACAAGAAAGGAAGAGAATAATGACAGAACTCAGATATTGGGAAAACCCGTATATTATCAAAGTAAATAAAGAGGACGGCCATAACACCGTTTTGCCCCGACCCACTGTTGAAGCCGCAATCGGCGGCGAAGATGCACCTTTGCGCATCAGCCTTAACGGCACATGGAAGTTTTATTGGCAGCAGGGTGTTGACAGCCTACGCACGGATTATTATGCAGATGGCTATGACGATTCCGCCTGGGATGATATTGAGGTGCCTTCGCTCTGGCAGCTCAAGGGTTACGGCAAGCCGATTTATCTTTGCAATTCTTACCCCAAGGCGCTCTCAAACGCGAAAAATGAAATCCCCAAAATCAGCCATAAGCTTAACGAAATCGGTGTTTACCGCCGCACCTTCAATATTCCTGAACCGTTTGCAGGCAAACGCATTTTCATTCAGTTTGGCGCGGTTAAAGCAGGCTTCTTCCTTTATATCAACGGCAGACAGGTCGGTTATTCACAGGGTTCAATGACTCCTGCGGAATTTGATATCACAGATTACGCTGTTATAGGCGAAAACAGAATAACCGTTGAGGTTTACCGCTATACAGACGGCACTTATCTTGAAGACCAGGATATGTGGTTCCTCTCGGGTATTTACAGAGAAGTTTTTGTTTATGCAGAAGAAAATCTTTGCGTAAGAGATTTCTTTGCAAACACATCTCTTGACGAAACGTATGAAAACGGCACCCTTGACCTTGAGGTTACGCTGAAGAATTACAGCTGCGAGCCTGCTGACTGCACCGTGGAAGCAATTCTTGTTGACGGTGAGAATCAAAAGAAAATTGCATCAGAAAAGGTCAGCGCATCAGTCGGAAAAACCGTGCTCAAATTTAACCATATTGAAGAAAAAGCAAGGCTGTGGTCTGCGGAAGAGCCGAATCTCTATAAATTGGTTATCGTTCTCAAGCAGGGCAAAAAAGTGCTTTCGGCAAAATGTGTGCGTATCGGTTTCCGCAAAATGGAAATCAAGGGCAACGTACTCTGTATGAACGGCAAACGTGTTATTATCAAGGGCGTTAACCGTCACGATTTCGATCCCGATAACGGATGGGCAGTGCCGCTCGAGAGATACTATCAGGACCTTCATCT
>JAZNDY010000076.1:0-2460 GCA_045588295.1 Acutalibacteraceae bacterium | reverse complement strand
TAACAAACTCCGCCTTAAATTTATTGAATTATTTCATTGACTATGCCGCCAACAATTTCATCAACCAACCCGCCGTCACCTTCAGGCAAAGCCGTCACAGTGCAAGATGAGCAAGTGGGAGGCATATGCTCAATTTTATACCAACCGGTGCTTGTTGAAGCGCAGTTGGGACCTGCAATATTACCGCTTGCGGTGCAGAAACTCTTTTTAACGGTTCCGCTGCTCTTGGGGAATTCCTTTTCAGGCAAATCCTCGTGGATACGGTTAAACACGGTAATAAAAATTTCACCGCAGGGGTTAACGTCAACGTGAAGTCTTTCGGGAATATCAAAACCAACCCAAACAGCTGCAACGTAATGAGGTGTGCCTGCACAGAACCAACGGTCCATATTATTTGAGGTTGTACCTGTTTTAGCCATAATGGGAAACTTGCGAACGTTTGCACCCTTGCCGTAATAGCTTGTGTCAACCGTTTGCAGAAGCTCACACATAATGTCAGCGGTTTCTTCAGTCATAGCTCTCTGACAAGCAGGCTGTTCATTTGAAAGAATGATTTTATCACCCTTGCTGTTTGTAACCTTATAATATGAATAAGGATAATAATAAACGCCAAGGTTGCCGAAAGTTGCATATGCTGCGGCCATTTCA
This sequence comes from Acutalibacteraceae bacterium, assembly GCA_045588295.1. Classification (GTDB taxonomy): domain Bacteria; phylum Bacillota; class Clostridia; order Oscillospirales; family Acutalibacteraceae; genus CAG-177. Next base: position 1,812 of record JAZNDY010000076.1, on the reverse strand, counting down.
ACAGTTGTTGCACCCTCATAAAGAGCACCTGTTGCAAGCGGTGCAAGCTGAACGTCTTCTTTCTTATTAAGGTTTGAAAGATGGAATCTGTCCTTAAGATAAGCAAAAGAGGTTTCAGGTGTCAGGTTATACTTGATAATTCTTGCAGGGACTGTATTGTGTGACTGCTGAATTGCATATCTGACAGAAACGTTTTTGCCTGAACCCTTGGTTCCGTTAACGTTCTGCGGCCAGAGTTTGCCGTTGATTGCGATTGCCTTATCAAGAATCATTGATGAATAATGGCAAAGATCAAGATCTATTGCAGGTGCATAACAAGAAATAGGTTTGATTGTTGAACCGGGCTGACGGTAAGAATTAGCAGCTCTGTTAAGACCTCTGTTTTCTGTTTTTTCGCCTGCCTGTCCGACTATAGCAACAACTCGACCGTTATAATCCATAATTGTCATCGCTGACTGAACAAGGGTTTCATCGTCTTTTTCGCTCTTAAGCTTGGGAAAGTTGATTCTGTTAACGTAAACGTCCTCAAGCTCAGCCTGAACCTTAAGGTCAACTGCGGCATAAATCTTAAGACCGCCGTAATAAATCTTATCAATTGCCTGCTGTTTTGTGATATTATCCTTTTTCATAAGGTCATCACGAACGCACTGAATAACGTAGTCAACGTAAAAGCTGTTGATCTTCTGCTCTTCTTCGGCAACAGGTTTGTCATCTTTAGCAACGTAATTTTCGCTGTTTGTGAAGATAATTTCATCGGTTCCGAATTTAACAGCTTCATCATATTCCGCCTTTGTTAAAGCACCGTTTGCATACATCTGCTTCAGGCAATAAAGCATACGGTCACGGTTGTTTTCAGGGTAAAGAAGCGGATTGTTTTTGGTTGGCTTCTGCGTAATTGAAGCAATAGCAGCGCATTCGGCTGCATTCAGCTCTGAAACGTCTTTGCCGAAATATTTTTCGCTGGCGGGTTTAACGCCGTAACAGCCGCTGCCAAGATAAAGCGTGTTAAGATAAGCTTCAATAATCTGATCTTTGGTGTAATGCTTTTCCAGATTGAGAGCATGAATGATTTCGTTATATTTTCTTACTATTGTAACGTCGTTATCATCAGTCAGGTTCTTGATAAGCTGCTGTGTAATTGTTGAACCGCCCTGACCAACGTTCGAAGGCTTAACTATAACACCGACGGTTCGCTTCCAGTCAACGCCCTGATGTGTCTTGAAACGGGTATCCTCAAGAGCTATAAAAGCATTAACCATATGGGGGGAAATATCATCAAGATCAACCCAAATGCGGTTTTCTTCGCCGTGTAGTCTGGCAAGCTCAACTGTTTCACCGTTTTCATCATATGCATAGATAAAAGACGTCTGACTCTGTTCCTGCTTATACTCATCAAGGTTAATCAGCAATTCACCGTTAACTTTAGAAGTTGCGCTGAAAAGAACAAACGATGCAACAACAAAAACAGAAAGGAAAAGAACACACGCAACGCCGAGAAAGCCCAGCATCGTTCCTTTAACGCCTTTTTTTACATATGAACCGAAATTAGCTGATTCGTTTTTTTGATTTGCTTTAGGCTTTGTATTTTTACCTGCAGGCTTTTTGCTGTTTTTATCAGAAGGGTTATTCATAAATCAAACCTCCTTACACTTCCATAAATTACTTATATAATAAAAAAATTAACAGTTTATTATGTGTATGTAAAAAATCAGTTATTCCCTGAAAAAAGATTTTAATTCGCTAATCTGTGACTTCAGATTTGTAATATCTTCTTCAATTTCTTCATCTGAATCCGTAACGATTTCAGCAACG
>JAZNDY010000075.1:0-2515 GCA_045588295.1 Acutalibacteraceae bacterium | reverse complement strand
TTAATTGATGTTGAAAAAGAAAAAAACATATGTTATAATCACACAGCAATATAAAAAATGAGGATTTTTTTATGAGTGATAAAAGAAAATTGCTCCTGATTGTTAACCCCTGTGCAGGAAAAAACAAAACAAGAGCAGGCACCTTTGATATTGTTGACCGTTTCTCGGCAGAAAAATATGACTTCACCGTTAAAACAACAACAGGTCCCAATGATGCAACCGATATTGTTCTTAAATATGCAGACAAACATGATATGGTTGTTTGTTGCGGCGGTGACGGCACTCTTTATGTAACCATCAACGGCATTATGCAGCTGCCTGCACGTGTCCCCGTCGGCTATATTCCCGCAGGCTCAACCAACGACCTTGCAGCAACCATCGGTCTGCCTGTAGGCGATTTCAAAGCAACAACAGACGTTATCATTGACGGGCACACAAACGGCTATGATATAGGTCTTTTCAACAACAAATTCTTTACCTACGTTGCATCTTTCGGCTTTGGTATTTCACTTGCATACGGCACCTCGCAGAAGATGAAAAACAAATTTGGCCACGCGGCTTACGTTATTGACGGCGCTATTCTTAAGCTTCCTCAGCTTCTCAAAGAAATCAGACCTATTCACACAAAAGTTGAGTATGACGGCGGTGTGATTGAAGATGATTTTTATTTTGGTGCCGTTTCAAACGCAACGTCTGTTGCAGGCACGTTCAAATATGACGAAAATGACATAAGACTTGACGACGGTGTTTTTGAGCTGCTTCTTATACGCAACGTTAAAGGTGCTTTTGACGTTTTGAAGCTTCTCAAAAAGGTTGGGCGCAAAGACTTTGACGGCGACCAGATTTTATACTTCAAAACCAAAAGAGCTCGCATCATTTTTGACAAACCGGAAAAATGGACACTTGACGGAGAGTTCGGCGGCGAACACAAAGACGTACGCTTTTCAGTTATCAACAAAGCAATTGACATCTGCTCCCCTCCCAATCCCCTTTTCTGCAGCTATTATGAAAACGCAGAAGAAGAAACAGCAAAAAAATAATTCCATAAAAAACAGGGTTTGCCGAAAAGACAAACCCTGTTTTTGATTTTAATATGGAGTAACGTATTTCATAAGCTCTCTGCTTGCTTCAACGGTTGGCGTTACTGTGTTAATAACAAGCACGTCTGCGCCGATACGTCTGTAATAATAGCCGTAATACATTGTTCTTGTGCCAAATCCGCCTCTGCGTTCAAGAATATAATAATTATATTTATAGCCGTTTATGGTATACTGCGTAATATCAACCTTAACTGAAACCGATACGTTTGAATCCTCAATCTCGCCCTGTCTGAGATAAAGTTCTTCATTGAGGTATCCGTCTGCACCAAGGCGTTCAAGGCTGCCGCTGTTACGGTCAACCAGAACGGAAAGCGACTGATTCCAGCCCTTGTTCATTTTATAAAGACAGGTAAGTCCGTCAAGGTTTGTGCGGCTGACAGAATCAATGCCGTCTTTTGCGTTAATACGTATGCCTGCCCACCGGTTAGAATAGCTGTCACCGCGGATTGAGCCCATATTATAAGCTACCGGAGCAACGTAACCGTCCTCAAAAACGTCAGGAAGCGTTGTAAGCTCCGAAAGAATTTCAGTTGATGACGGTGGAACGGTAACAACAAGAGCGGTATCTTTTGTATCCACACTCTGCTTGGCTGTTGCAGAAAGCACTGACTGCGGCTGTTCTGAACCCGGCGTTTTTTTGTTGCCGAAAAAGATAACAGCAACAGCTGCCGCCGCAACAACAAGCAACGCCGCAACCGCAATTGCAATCTTTTTGGATTTGCGTGCAGGTTTTTCGTTCATAACTGCCGTTTTATCATCGTCCGAAACCTTTTCGGTCTTTCCGTCAAAAATTTCGTCACCGATAATGCTGTCAATCGCTTCTTCGTGAGAGAGAATTCTTTCAAGCTCTCTGCGCATATCAGAGGGACTGAGATATCTGTCCTGCGGATAATATGCACAGGCTCTGCGAATAACGGAGAACAGCTCGTCATCAACCACAACGGGTGACGGAAGCGGCTCGCCGCTCATTCTGCGTTCAAGCGCTTCTTCTTTTTTCTTATATGTTACAGCTTCAGAAGACAGCGGAAAGAACGGTAACACATTTTCGTTAAGATAGCGATACATAACAAGACCGACAGAATAAACGTCCACGCGCCAATCATATTTTTTGCCCCTGTAAACCTCAGGCGCCATATAAAAGCTGGTTCCCTTTTTTGAAAAACTTGTGTTGGCGTTTTCCATACTTTTTGCAACGCCGAAATCACCAAGTTTATAATCCCCGTTTGCAGAAACAAAAATATTTTCAGGCTTTATATCTCTGTGAACAATGTTATTGCGCTTGCAGACTTCAAGCGCACGGCACATATCGATGCCAAGCATAACAACGTCTGTTTTGCTCATACCGTTAAGCTTATAATGCTTGTTAAGAGGAGTCAGCAGCTCCATACGGATAAGGATATCCCAGCCGATACCGT
>JAZNDY010000074.1:0-2088 GCA_045588295.1 Acutalibacteraceae bacterium | reverse complement strand
ATTAAACGTTGCCTCGATTTCTTTACCGTTAACTACAACACTGATTTTTTCGGTTAACTCTTTGCTGAGTTCAATGACTTTTTCGCCTATCTCTCCGTCCGTTGCGGCATTCGCGGTAAGCATAGCTGCTGCAACCATTATAAGAACGGCAAACACCACAGCAAGTGCTTTAAAAGAACATCTTTTCTTTGTTGATGCCATATTCAAAATCCTTTCTTTGATTTTGTCAGACGGCTCAACACCTGAAAACGAACTGATATATTTTTCTTTATTCGTCATTCCAATCATCTCCAAGCTGAATTTTCAACTGTTCCCTTGCTCGGCACAGTCTTGTTTTAACCGCAGATTGTTTGATATTGAGCATATCGGCAATCTCTTTGATTGGCATATCCTCATAATAAAACAGATGGATTACCGTCCGCAGTTTTTTAGGCAGCGACATAACGGCGTTGAACAAATCCTCGCTTTTTTCACTTTCAAAAGAATAGGTTGCAACGTAATCCTCAAAATCTGCACTCTTTTTTCTGAACGCACTTTTAAGAAGATTTTTGCTTTCATTAACCGTAACCGAAGTAAGCCATTTATCAATATGTTCGTCATTTTCAAACTCAGTCTTTGTTTTCAGCAGTTTCATAAAAGAGTTTTGAAGAATATCCTCTGCATCATATTGATTTGCCGTAAATGAAAGTGCAATCAGAAACAACCGTTTGTTATTTCTTTTGAACACTCGCTCAAAATCGTTACTGTCCATTAAATCACCACCGCTTGAAAGGTCCTTTCACTATTATAACAATTCAGAACGGATAAAGGTTACTTGATTTTGAAAAATTTTCAAGAGTTGTTAAAATTTTAAAAGCATCCAAATTCGTTTGAAAGAAAGTATTTGACGGCAGATAAAAAATGGCGGCAGGTATTTATCAACATACGAAAGCAGAATAATAATGAAAAATCAATAAATGAAGCATTAAAAACATAATAAATATCATACAATATTGTTATAAAACGGTTGTTGACAAGCGGCGTGATTTTTGTTATAATTTTTCCCAAGTGAAGACCCGTCTTTTGTGGAAAGTTTGCCAGAGAGAGCGCATCATGGGCTGAAAGTGCGCTTGAGATGAGTATTAAGCGCGGCAACACTTCACCGGTATGCCCAAAATTCAATAAAAGAGAGGATGCTCTTGAGCATCAATAACGGGTGGCACCGCGGGTTTTTTGATTACTCGTCCCGGGAATTGTATTTTTGCAGTTCCCGGGATTTTTTATTTAAGTAATAAGTAACAGTGAATAGGTAATAAGTCAGGGTGGGCGCTGCCCACACCCGATTATATAATTTTAAAGTAAATCCATTCCGAATTGAAACAGGAGGAATAAATATGTACAGAACTCACCGATGCAATGAAATCAGAGAAGCTCATATCGGTCAGACCGTTGAGCTTGCAGGCTGGGTTGACGTTATCCGTGACCACGGCGGCGTTCTCTTTGTTGATTTGCGTGACGAAACGGGCGTAACACAGGTTGTTGTTCACGATGAGAGCCTTCTCAAGGGCGTGGGCAAAGAAACCGTTATCTCCGTTCACGGCACGGTAACAAAGCGTGACGAAAACACCGTTAACCCCAAAATTGAAACAGGTCTTGTTGAGCTTGTGTGCGACACTCTCAAGGTGCTCGGCACCTGCACAAGGGAGCTGCCCTTTGAAATCGGCTCAAACGATACAAACGAAAATCTGCGCCTCAAGCACAGATTCCTTGACCTGCGTAACCCTGCGCTGCATAACAACATCATTCTGCGCTCCAAGGTTATCGGTCATATGAGAAAGCTTATGGAAGAAAGGGGCTTCCTTGATATCCAGACCCCGATTCTTACCGCTTCTTCGCCCGAGGGTGCCCGTGACTTCCTTGTTCCCAGCCGTAAGCATCCCGGCAAATTCTATGCTCTGCCTCAGGCTCCCCAGCAGTTCAAGCAGCTGCTTATGGTATCAGGCTTTGATAAATACTATCAGATTGCCCCCTGCTTCAGAGATGAGGATGCAAGAGCTGACCGTTCGCCCGGTGAATTCTATCAGCTTGACTTTGAAATGGCTTTCTCCA
>JAZNDY010000073.1:0-8147 GCA_045588295.1 Acutalibacteraceae bacterium | reverse complement strand
AACGCTTGCCGACCTTGATAACAGTCCTGAGGTTATCAGCAAAATCAACTATTATCAATCACTGACAATTATAAGCTTCCTTTGCCAGAATCAGGCGTATGTGGTTGGTTCAGATGAGTATAAGAAACAGCTGAAAGCTGTGTATGATACGGTTTCGGGCGGCACACCCGTTCTTTTGTCAATGCTTGACGATAACTATATATTCGGTAACAACCATTCTGTTCTTGTGACGGGTGCGTATACCGACACGCAGGGAAATCACTATCTTCTTGCCTACGGCGGAGATGAAAATTATGCAGAAAAAACAATATCAAAATATCCCATAGCGCCTGATTTCTCATCTTTCGGCAGCGGAAAAACTTTCTATTGGACAGCCGATTATTCTCACCTTGATGCGTTTGATATGGAGGGCGAGGGCTCACCTGTGAGCTGGTATCTGAAGTTTATTCCTCAGATGTTCACTCTTATAAGAATGCTGTTCCGTATTTTGCCTTTAGCTTTATAATCAGCAACACAAACGGCTTGAACGTCTTGGCGTGCAGGCTGTTTTTTTATAATTCTATACCCTTTTCAGCCATTGCTGCCTTAAGAATATCCAAATCGCCGTGGTAATAGCAATGGCCGTCCATACCCGTGGCGGCGGCGCCGTCAATATTTGCCTGCACGTCGTCAATGAAAAAGCATTCTTCGGGTTTGAGGTCAAAGGTTTCATAAAGCTTTTCGTAAATTTCTTTTTCGGGCTTGAGGAGCTTGTGGTCGGCAGAAATTATAACGCCGTCAAAGAGCGAGAGGGCGGGGATGCCGCTTCTTCTCTCGTGAAAATCCGACGAAGCGTTTGAAAGCAGATAGATGCCGTAGCCTTTTGCTTTGAGTGATTCCACAAAGCCGTACATTCTTTCAAACGGCGGCATATAGGGATAAAAATTATCAACCATTTCGCTTGTTTTATCAAAAACGGAATCGGGAATAACGCCCTTTACTTTTTGCATAATTTCATCGGGAGTGATGATGCCCCTGTCTTTGTCTGACCAGAGAGGATTTCTGAAAATTTCTTTAAGAAGAATATCCGCCGTTTCTTTGTCAAACATTCCGTAGAGCGATTTTTCAGGGTTATAGTCAATAAGTACGCCGCCCATATCAAAAATTATGTTTTTAACCATAATGTGTTTCTCCGTTTCATAAGCATTACACTCTATAATAACATTTCACGGGCGATGCCGTCAAGAAAATATACTTACAAAAGTACACATATTTATTTCAAATTAATGTTGAAATTATGAATATTCTATGTTAATATAATCTTTATAATGACGGATAGTGTTTTCCGTCTGTTTGGATATTTCAAAAGGAGTGTCAAAAAATGAAGAAAACTCTCAGAAGAGTAATCAGCCTTGTGCTTTGCACGGCTATGGTTGTTTCTGTTGTTGCATTTTCCGGTTCAGCAGTTGTTCCTGAAACAGACGACACAGATGTTTACACAACCTGCAACGGTGAATGCGGCAACTGCCCCGTTATCGTTCTGCCCGGTATCAACCACTCACCCACATATCTTTATGATGACGAAGGCAACAGAGTGACCGACAGCAACGGCGCTGATATTGGCGGCACACTGCTCATTCTCAACCTTGACGGCGTTCTCAAGCAGCTTCCCAAGGTTATCCTCAGCGTTCTTGCAACCCTTGTTTTGCAGCGTAACGTTTTGCTTGACAAGGTAGCTTATGACGTTGCCCAGGCTGCATTCGCTTTCCAGCATTGCGACGATGAAGGCGTTTGTGACGATAATCTTTCAACTCTTACATGGGATTATCCCATTTCAGAGTTCAATAAGAAAGCTGAAGCAGGCGACGAAAAACATCAGGGCGGCTTTGACCTTGACTGGGTTTACAGAATGGTTCCCATGAAGCCCCTTGTTGACGTAATCGGCGAAGACCACACATATTTCTTCACCTTCAACCTTGTAGGCGACCCCATGGAGTCAGCCACAAAGCTTCACGATTATATTCAGCTTGTTAAGAAGCAGACAGGTCACGATAAGGTTAACCTTCTGCCCGTTTCACTTGGCGGCACAATCCTCACAGCTTACCTTGAAAAATACGGTCACGAAGACATTCACGCAATTGTTAACGCAGTTGCCTGCCTTGACGGCACAGACCTCCTTGCTGACTTTATGGCAAGAGAATGGAACCTTTCACCCGAATTCTTCTATCACGAGTTTATTTCCAACATCTTTGTTGAATCAAACGACAGAGGCACTATCGGCTACCTCATCAACATTGCTCTGCGCATTATCCCCGAGTCAGGCATCAACGCTCTGCTTTCAGGCGCAATGAGCGGTATTCTTGACACAATGATGCTCAACTGCCCCCAGTTCTGGGCAATGCTTCCCAAGGCAAGATATGACGAGCTTGCAGAGAGATATCTCAAGGATAAGCCTGAGCTTAAAGAAAGAACAGATGCTTTCCAGCAGGCAAGACTAAACCTTGAGAAAAACATTCTTGCAGCAGTTGAAGACGGCGTTAGAGTTAACTCCATCTCCGGCTCAAACCTTAACCTTGGCGAAGAAATGTATACATATTTCGGCGTTGTTGCTTCTTCAAAGAAGGTTAACTCCGACGGTATCATCAACCTCAGCTCAACAACCATGGGCGCAATAGGCGCTGCAGGCGATAACACTCTCGGCGAGGGCTACAAGCAGGCTAAGGTTATTGAGGCACACCCCGATTACAGCTACGTTTCACCTGACAATATGGTTGACGTTTCAACAGCCGTTCTTCCCGATAACACATGGATTTTCCTTGACCAGTATCACGAAGTAGGCGACAATGACGTTGTTCTTAACCTTGCAAAAGCTCTTCTTCTTGAAGAGATTGACGACGTTCACTCCGACCCCGAAAACTATCCTCAGTTCAACTATAAGGTAACAACAAAGTATGTTCGCCGCTGGAGACTTGCAGACGCATACGAAGTTGACCGCACAAACCTTTCTGCTGAACAGATTGCAAAGCTTGATGCAGCTATCGCAGGCGGCGAAGCTATCATCTATGCAACAGTTGCTCCCAAACAGGAAGACGTTGAAAAAGCTGACAGAGCTCTTATGGAAGCTCTTCACGACGTCGGTTACCCCGGTTATGAGAATATCGAAGAAGAAGCACCCTCAAAGATGGATGATATTCTTGAAACAGTTCTCGGCACAGTCAGCAAGACTTTTGTTGATATCTTCGGCAGCAAGAGCTACGTTGATTTCTTCCTTGACCTGATTGTCGGCGCATTTGCAAAAATCTGATTTCACAGCCAAAACCGCCCGTCGGCAACCCGATGGGCGGTAAATTGATAAACCAAACGGAGGTTTTATGATGAAAAAGATAATTTCGCTCATCCTTTCGTTGTCACTTGTTATATCCGTTGCCGCTATCGGCGGCATCAGCGCGGCAGAGCCCGTTTCGTCTGACGTTCTTACAGAGTGCGGCGGCGAATGTGACGTTTGCCCCGCAATTGTTGTTCCCGGCATCGGCCAGTCAAACGTTTGGCTTCTTGATGATGACGGTGAATACGTTCTTGATGCTGACGGCAACAGAATCAACTGCTTCCCTGCATATTTCAACGTTGGCAAAATCGTTTCACAGGTTCTTCTGCCTGCCATTCTTTCGCTTGTTTCACAGCAGGATCTCGGTCTTTCAAACGCTCTTGCCGAGGCACTTGCAGGCGCTTTTTATATGAACTCATCAGATTTCAACGGCAAAGCTCCCGCTTGCGTTGAGGTTGAAAAATATCCTTATTCCGTTGCACAGTGCAGCGAATACGAAAAGCAGCAGATTTATAACAACATTCCTCTTCAGGATTATGCAAACAGAGTCGGCGAAGACCACCTTTATTATTTTGCATATAACTCATTCGGCAACAACATTGATATCGTTGACGAGCTTTACGCTTTCATTCAGCAGGTTAAAAAAGAAACAGGCCACGATAAGGTAAACATTGTTCCCATCAGCATGGGCGGCACAGTTGCAAACGGTCTGCTTGATTATTACCCCGAGGTTGTTAACGACCTTAACAAGGTTGTTTTCATCGTTCCTGCGCTTAACGGCTCATCAATCGTTGGTGACGTTATGACAAGGGATATCGCATTCCTTAATAAGGATTACCTTTATAACGGTTTCCTTGAGGGTCTTATGGATGAAGAAGACGCAAGAATGATTGAGGTTATTGCAAGAATTCTGCCTGACGAACTTCTTATGAAGGCTCTCAACACAGCAGTTGATAAGCTTCTTGCTGACGTTTTCTCAAAGAACACAAATATGTGGGCACTTCTTCCGCAGGAAGATTATGCAGAGGCTTCCGCAGAGCTTCTTTCAGCTCCCGAATATGCAAAAATCAAGGAGCAGACAGACAGATACCACATCGCTCAGGTTAACTCAAACAAGAACATTCAGAACCTTGTTGATAACGGCGTTCAGGTGTTTAACATTGTTGACTATGATTTCCCGCTTTATAACATCGGCAACAACTGGAATGCCGATAATGCTGACGGCGTAATCCAGCTCAGCTCAACGGCAATGGGCGTTTATTCCGCTCTTGTGGGCGAAACATTGCCTGCAGATTACGTTCAGCAGAACACATATTGCGATAACCCTGCCCACAACCACATCTCACCTGACAGAGTTGTTGACGCTTCAACAGGTCTTCTGCCTGACACAACCTTCTATTTTGACGGTCAGGCTCACGAAAAGACAGCAAGAAACGACGTTATCATCAAGCTTGCAACAGAGCTTCTTGCAACAGATAACATCACAGACGTTTATTCAACCCCCGATTATCCGCAGTTCAACTATGCAAGAGATGCAAGAGGTCTTAAGAATGACCGTCTGCCCGATGCAAAGAACGCTCTTGCAACGGTTGAAATGAGCGCAGAAGACAGAGCAGAGCTTGAAGCTGCAATTGCAGAAGGCGAAACGGTTCTTAACAGAACTGCAGGCGAAGAGGGCGACGTAAAGGCTGCCGATGACAGACTTTATGCAATCCTTGTTAAAATCGGTGTTTATGAAGCAAGAGAGGAAGAAGAACCCTCAAGCACGTTCACAGACATCAGCCTCTGGCTCTATAAAAACTTCGGCACTAACGGTTATTCCGAATATATCAGAGTTGCAATGAACAACATCCTCAAGATGGTTAACGATTTCTTCAATAAATATATTTTCGGAGCAATCAATCAGCTTTTCTGATAACCGATAAGTAATTTTAAAAGGCTTGCACGTTTGTGCAAGCCTTTTTGTTCATTCTATAGGGTTAACGTATTGAATAATTATTGAGAGCATAACGAGCACGGCAATAATCATCGGAACGTTAAGGAAATATGCTTTGATTTTTGTGCCGAGTCTGAACTGAATCTGTGCAGGCTCAATGCGTCTTTTGCGTCTGACAAAAGCAAACACAACGGAGCCGGCAATGCTCAGAGCAAAGAGCACAACCTGCAGAATCAGAAAGATTTTGTTCACCAGAGCTTCGTCGGGTATTTCTGAAATCATTATATCAACCATTACGGAATAGAAGTTGTTGCAGAAATGAATCAGAACACCTGTCCAGATGCTGTTGGTGAGGCAAACTGCGTAACCCATACCGAGGCCGGAAATAAAAGCAAACGGTGCCTGGATGAGGTTGCCGTGCATAATGCCGAAAATGAAAGCGGAAACAAAAATGGCAAACCTGTCACCGTAACGCCTGAGCGGCTGCATAACAACGCCTCTGACGGCAAATTCCTCAACAAGCGGAGGAACAATTGCAACGGACACAACATAAAGTATTCTGCCGAGAAGTGTTTGCGGAGCACTGAAATCAGGCGAAGAAAGCTCAACGCCCGACGTTTGCGTAAACGCAACCAGAAGGCTTGTTATATAGTTTGCAACAAGGCAAATGAAAAAGCCGAACGGAACGGAAGAAAACATCAGCGGAAAGCTGTTGGGTCGCCCTAACGCAAGGCTCGGAAGAACTTTCTTTTTGTGAAGAATAATTCCGCCCAGTGCAAACGGCACAAGCAGACCGATAATGGAAAAAACGATATCCACAACCTTTTGAAACTCCATACTGCCCAAATAAAGAGAGCGCAGGGGTTCCAGCATCAGCGGAAAAGAAAGCACGTTCTGAATCAGAACGTAAAGAAGAACACAGGCAGCGGCAACCATACCGTAAAGCTTCAGCTTTTTGCGTTCAGCCGCACGCTCAACAGCTTTTTTTACCTGTTCTTCAAAATAGCCCAACATCTCTTTCAGGTTAGTTGTTGGCTGATATTGTGAATTCAAAGAAAAACCACCCTCATTCAGGTTATTTTGGGTATTTCATACAAATAGTATAATACATTATACTCTAAATTTCTATACGGCACAAGCCATTAAAGTTAACTAATTGTTAAAAATTTATTGTAAATCATTAAATTTTGGTGTAAAATAATAAAGTCTGTAACGTTTGTTACGGATTTTTATTGATTAATCAGCGGCGGTCAGAGGTTATTGAATCACTGATTGCGCTTTACGGAGGATAGTATGAGCAAAAAATTAACCCAGGCAGAACTCAAAGAAATGATTTCAGCCAAGCTGTCTCATCTTTTCGGCGTTTCTACAAAGGACGCCACAAACGAGCAGTATTACAGAGTTCTTTCAACAATTGCAAGAGATATGGTCAGAGAATCAAGAAGAGCTTTTGACGCAAAATCTCTTGAAGCAGGTCAGAAAAAGGTTTATTACCTTTGTATGGAATTCCTGATGGGCAGAAGCCTTAAAAACACACTTTATAACCTCAACCTCACAGATACGGCAAGAAAAGTGCTCAAGGATTACGGCGTAAGCCTTGAGAAGCTTTATGACTGCGAGCCCGATGCAGGTCTGGGCAACGGCGGTCTGGGCAGACTTGCCGCTTGCTACCTTGATGCACTTGCAAACCAGGGTTACAGAGGCATGGGTTATTCAATTCTCTATGAATACGGTATTTTCAAGCAGAAAATAATTGACGGCTGGCAGACCGAGATGCCTGATTTCTGGCTTCCCGGCGGTGAAGTGTGGCTTGTTCCCAGAGAAGACAAAACCGTTCTCGTTAAGTTTGAGGGCACGGTTGAGGATGCGTGGGATGAGCATTATCACCACGTTGAGCTTAAGGATTGCAAAACGGTCAAGGCTGTTCCTTATGATATGATGGTTGCAGGCAAAGACGGCAAGAGTGCCGCTGTGCTTCGCCTCTGGTCAGCAAAGGTTGACGGCATTGATATGGCAATGTTTAACCAGGGCGACTATATGAGAGCTATGGAAGAAAAAGCTATGGCTGAGGTTATCAGCAAGGTGCTTTATCCTGCAGACAACCATCAGGAGGGCAAGAGCCTTCGCCTGCGTCAGCAGTATTTCCTTGTTTCAGCTTCGATTCAGGATATTGTTGCAAGGCATCTGAGAGATTACGGCTCGCTGGATAACTTTGCAGAAATGAACGCAATCCATATTAACGATACTCACCCCACAATGGCTATTCCCGAGCTTATGAGAATTATGCTTGACGAATGCGGCTACGGTTGGGACGATGCTTTTGCAATTGTTGAAAAAGTTTGCGCATACACCAACCACACCGTTATGGCGGAAGCTCTTGAATGCTGGGGCGAAGACCTCTTCAAACGCCTTCTGCCCAGAATTTATCAGATTGTTAAAGAAATCGATAACCGCTTCAGAAGAAAAGTCTGGGAAGCAACGGGCGACGCAGGCAGAGTTGAAAGAATGGCAATCGTTTCAAACGGTGCCGTGAGAATGGCAAACCTCTGCGTTGCAGGCAGCCACAAGGTTAACGGTGTTTCTGCTCTCCACAGCCAGATTCTCAAAGACACAATCTTCAATGAATTCTATACCCTTGAGCCCGAAAAGTTCACAAACGTTACAAACGGTATTGCTCACAGACGTTGGCTTTGCCAGGCTAACCCCAAGCTCACCGCTTTGCTGACCGAGCTTATCGGTGACGGTTTCATTTATAACGGCAGTGAACTTACCAAGCTCCGTGACTATGCAGACGACAAGACGGTTCTTGACAGACTCGGTCAGATCAAACTTGCAAACAAAGAGAATTTTGCAAAAATAGTCAAGAACAAAACAGGTGTTTCTCTTGACCCCACTTCTGTTTTCGAC
>JAZNDY010000072.1:0-2932 GCA_045588295.1 Acutalibacteraceae bacterium | reverse complement strand
CGAAGATAAGCTCGGTCAGATGTATGAGCCGTATATTTTTGCAGCTCTCAACAGCGCAAAGGTGTTGCTCTCTGTCGGCACGAATTATGAAAACTTCCACGCAGTCTGGGTAAAGAACGAGTGGTCAAGATTTTTGAAACTTATGGCAAAGGATAAGTCAAAGGTGCTTATTCCTTGCTACAAAGATATGGATGCCTATGATTTGCCTGATGAATTCAAGGCACTGCAGGCTCAGGATATGGGCAAAATCGGCTTTATGCAGGACCTTGTCAGGGGAGTAATGAAAATTCTGGGCGGTAGCTCTCCTGTTTCAAATTCAAGAGTGCCCTTTACACAAAACAGCATCGTTGCTCCGATGCTTGAGCGCGGACAAATGTATCTTGCGGAGGGAGATTGGAAAACTGCTGATAATTATTTTGAAAAAGTGCTTGATCTTGAACCCCGAAGTGCCGAAGCTTACCTCGGCAAGCTTATGGCAGAAATGCAGGTCAAAACCTCCGAAGAGCTGAACTACTGCTCTGAACCGCTTGAGAAAAGCGAGAATTATCAGAAAATACTTACTTACGGTGAGAGCGAGCTTATCAAAGAACTTAAAGCCATAGCAAAAACTTCCGCCGAAAACACCGAAAAAGAAAAAACATATAGCCATTGCAAACAGCTTATCGGTTTTTATGACTACAATATGGTAAGAAAAGGTGTTGAAGGATTAAAGTCCGTTTCGGATTATAAAGATGCCAATGAGTTAATGGTAAATGCAATTGATTCGCTTTATGAGAGAGCTCTAAAGGATATGGAAAAAGGTTCAACTGCTGCTGATGCGATTGAGATTTTCAGCTACCTTGGTAATTTTAAAGACAGCGTAAATAAAAAAGCTGAGGCGGAAGTTCTTCTCAAGTTGTCAAAAAAGAGAAAAAAGGTTTTCACGGCAATATGCATCGCTCTTGTTATGGCGGTTATTGCATTTGTGCTTGTTTATATTTTTGTTATAACGCCTGCATCAAAATATAATAAGGCGTGTGATTTGGCGGCACGGGGCAATTATGTCGAAGCTGTGTCTGCGTTCACGGAACTCGGTGATTATAAAGATTCATTGGAACAAATCAAGAAGCTAAAACCGAAGTTGACGGCAAAAGCTTATGATGATGCCGTTTCTTTGCTGGAACAAGGCGAAAAAGCAAAAGCGGCAATTCAGTTCGGCAAGGTTGCTGATTATAAAGATGCGAGAGAAAAAAGCATTGCTTACTGGAATGAGATTGCACAAAGAAAAACAATTGCTTCAGGACATTATTTCAGTGTTGCGCTTAAGGATGACGGAACGGTTATTGCAACCGAATTTGAAAGTGCCTACTATGTAGAATCCAACACCCCGTATATCGGCCAGTGTGATGTGGAAGAATGGACAGATATAATCGATATTGCTGCAGGCGACTATTTCACTGTTGGTCTTAAATCTGACGGAACAGTGGTTCTGGCAGGCGGTTCGGGATATGGAGTAAGCGCGGTTACGGAATGGAAAGATATAGTTTCGATTTCGGCAAAAGACTCCATCGTTGTCGGTCTTAAAATTGACGGTACCGTGGTTACTGCTGGAAGTGGTTTTTCCGACGGTTCAGATTTCAGCGTTTTGAAAGACGTGGTTGCCGTTTATGCTGGCGAATACGAGGCCATAGGCGTTAAAGTTGACGGAACAGTTGTTTCAAGTCAGCCTTACAGTTATTCTGCAGGCTGGAGTGATATAGTTTATATTTCAACAGGCTATGGGCACGTTGTCGGTCTAAAATCAGACGGCACGGTTGTTGCGGTCGGTAACAACAATTATGGTCAGTGCGATGTCAGCGGTTGGACAGATATTGTTTCAATTTCAGCGTGCTATGAGCATACAGTCGGTGTAAAGGCTGACGGCACGGTTGTTGCTACCGGTTATAATGAGTATGGTCAGTGTGACGTTGGTAATTGGGATGATATTGTTGATGTTTCTGCAGGCACATTCCACACCATGGGTCTTAAATCTGATGGTACGGCTGTGGCGGTTGGCAGTGATTTTTATTACTGTTTGGACGTTGACGGTTGGAAAAATATAAAAACACCTGAAGAGTAATTGAAATATGGGTGAAATCAAAAACGGCAAAAGAAACTCAAAGCGTCTTAAGTTTCTTCGTTGATTACTGATATCCGGATTTTTGTGAGGCGATAATATGGCGATTTACAAGTGTAAAATGTGCGGCGGTGATTTGAATATCACGCCCGATGTGAATATTGTTGAATGCGAGTATTGCGGCACAACTCAGACAGTGCCCACGGCAGATAACGAAAAGAAAATGAATCTTTTCAACCGTGCCAACCGTCTGCGCCTTAACAGCGAATTTGATAAGGCTGCAGGCATATATGAAAACATAATTGCAGAATTCCCCGAAGAAGCAGAAGCTTATTGGGGTTTGTGCCTTTGCAATTACGGTATCGAATACGTTGACGACCCTGCAACGGGCAAAAAAGTTCCCACCTGCCACAGAGCTTCATTTGAAAAGCTCACGGAAGATGAGAATTTCAGCCTTGCAATGGAATATGCAGACGTGCTTGCCCAAAAAGTTTACCGCAACGAGGCAAGAGAGATTGACCGCATAATGGACGAAATTCTCTCAATCAGTAAAAACGAAAAACCCTATGACGTTTTTATCTGTTACAAAGAAACCGACCTCAAGGGCGAAAGAACAATCGACAGCGTGCTTGCGCAGGATATTTATGACGCACTCACGGCAAAGGGACTGAAAGTGTTCTTTGCAAGAATCACGCTCGAAGATAAGCTCGGTCAGATGTATGAGCCGTATATTTTTGCAGCTCTCAACAGCGCAAAGGTGTTGCTCTCTGTCGGCACGAATTATGAAAACTTCCACGCAGTCTGGGTAAAGAACGAGTGGTCAAGATTTTTGAAACT
>JAZNDY010000071.1:0-4006 GCA_045588295.1 Acutalibacteraceae bacterium | reverse complement strand
GTTAAGGACGTTATTGACCAAGAGGACTATGACACCTGCGAAACATATGAAGATTTTCTGCGAGTCAAAGACGAAGCAAAAAGAAGAGGCGCAGTTATTTGCATGAACCACCCTCACTGCAAGCAGTGCCCCTGGAGATGGGAAAAGAACGCGGCTGACGTTGACGTGCTTGAAGTCTGGAATTCTCCAACACATTTTGATAACCTTGAATGCACAGAATGGTGGCACGAGCAATTAAGAAACGGCCACAAACTCCCCGTTGTTGGCGGCAGTGATTACCATGAAGATTACGTTATAACAAACCTGCTCACCTGGCCTGTAACATACGTTTATGCCAAATCAAATTCTGCAGAAGATATTCTTGACGCCATAGTCAAAGGAAGAACAACAATCACTTTTAACGTTGGTAAAACGTTTATTGATATCACCAGCGGTGATGCCATACTTGGCGACACGGTTAAACTCACTGACAATACAAGCGTAACCATAAACGTTAAAAAGCTCCGCAAAAATCACAAGCTGATTATTTTTGACAAAGACGGTGAACGTTTTTCTTACACCGCAACAAAAATGGAAAACTTCAACCTCACTCTCCCTGTTGAAAAAGAAGGCTTTATCTGCGCTCACGTTGTTTTTGACCCCGGATTCTTTTACGGCAAGGTTCACGATATTGCAATAGCATCAAGAATCCCCGAACAAAAAGGCATGAAGCTTCCTCCCCTTATTTTTGCCCAGAGCGGTGCAATCTATTTTGAAAAATAATCACACATAAAGAATCAGGCTCTTCCGGTTAAGGAAGAGCCTGATTCTTTATTTTTACTGTTTCTTTTTTACTTTTTCTGCTTCAATCTCAATGTTTTCCTGATGACGTTCCGCTCTCATAACTTGAAGTTCGCGGTACATCTGAGCCTTCCTTTCACCCTCAACATTATAGATTGCTTTAAGAGCAATTGACCTGATAAGGTTGCACAAAGCATAGCCGAAAACAAGGAAAGCAAGAAGCCACAGGCAAGTTCTCATATATGTGGGTTCCTTGCTCATTGTAACAACAAGGTCACCTTCAAGTGAAGTTTTATAGCCTACCCAAGCAACCATAAAGGGAATCAAAAGTTCCTTGAGGTAATTAAGTCCCTGTGAAACCCAGCCGGGGAAAATGCCCTGAACAGCTTCCATTCTTTCACCGGTCTTCCATTCAAGGTAATCATAGAACTCAACGTTTAAGTGTGAAGAAGAAAGCTCCTGAATACCGATGCCTATACCGAAAATGAAATAGAAAGCATAGAAGAACACGCTGTTCCATCCGACGAAGAACTTAAGGCCGAACATATTCTCAACAAAGCAGATACCGAAAAGAATAAATGCGGATATCATTGAATAAGGTCCGCAGAATTTAAGAAGCTTTGTGGGTTCAAATTTCTTTGAAAGCTTTGTTGTTATAAGGTTACCGACAACCGTACCGACAGCGGTAGGAAGCGTAAGAAGCAGGTTCTTTGAAGAACCGACGGTGATAGCTGCAAGGTATGTTGACATTTTGCCAAGCATGGCAAGTGTGCCCGCCCACTGAACGATATGGTATGCAACATAATTCTTATCACCAAAAAGAGTAAACAGCGATTTTGAAATCTTGACTTTTTCTTTCTTGGGAAGTTCGATTCTTTCTTTGCAGAAAAGACCAACCATAAGGTTGCCTATCATTGTTACACTTGCCGCAACAATAGCAAGAATCATATACATCTTGTTCTTATCATCGCTGAATATACCGTAAACAAACGTTGCAAGGTAGGCTCCGCCGTAGCCGAGATAGTATGACAGCTGCCAGATTGTTGCAACGGTCTTCTTTTCTTTATGGTTGGGCGAAATAACCTGAACAACGTTCTGGCCGAGGTTATTGAATATGTTAAACACTGTCTGGCAGCAGGCTATTCCGTAACGGAACATAATCATCTGCTGAACAGACCATCCCTTGGGCACGTAGAAAAAGAGAACTGTAAGCACAAACGTAGGAATCAGGCAAATAATATACCATTGACGGTATCTGCCCCAACGGCTCTTCCACTTCTGAACAATGACACCTGCAATCAAAGCAAATGCTACGCTGCATATGGTTGTGATGGTTGTTTGCGGAATAAGAATTTGTGCAACTGTTTCGGAATCAACACCAACAGGGCCAAAATAAAGCTCATGCAAGAACGCTGTGGCAAGCGTACCTGTAAGAGTTGAGCCGAACTGACCGCCGATTCTGGCAAGCATAATACACACGTATTCAAATTTTGTTATGTACTTAGCGCTGTCAGCCGGCAAGGCATTTTTTGGTGGCTTTGCTGTTTTTGCTTTTGCAGTTTTTGTCACCTTATCATCTCCCAAAATTATTATAAAAGCATTTTAACACAGTTATAGTAAAAAAACAATAGTAATTCCAAAAAAGCAAACACATCATTTGTTTAATATGACTACAAATTCGTTCAAAAATGACCGATTTTGAAATTCCACAGCGCGTAGGTTGCGTAATATTCAACTTAAAGATATAATATAGCCATAAAATCGAAGGAGAAAAATTAATGGATTCATACATAACGGGTTCCGCCATCAAAAAAATGCGTGAGGCAAAAAACTTGACTCAGGCACAGCTCGCAGAAGAAATCGGCGTAACCGCTAAAGCTGTTTCAAAATGGGAAACCGCAAAAGGTCTGCCGGATATCACACTGATTGAACCGCTTGCAAAAGCTCTCGGTGTTTCGGTTATGGAGCTTATTTCAGGCGATGCCGTCATTAACAGAAACACATCTTCAAACATAATCCGTTCCAAGTTTTACGTATGCCCTCTTTGCGGAAACATTATCCGCACAAGCGGTGATACACTCATAAGCTGCTGCGGAATAACTCTGCCTTCACTTGAGGCGGAAGATGTTGATGAAGCTCACGGAATTACACTCGAAAAAGTTGAAGATGAGCATTTTATAACAATCAACCATGATATGAGCAAAACACACTTTATATCGTTTATCGCCTTTCTGACTTCAGACAGGGTTCAGTTTGTTAAGTTATATCCCGAAGGTAACGCAGAAACACGTTTTCAGCTTCGCGGAAGAGGATACATTTATATATATTGCAACAAACACGGACTGTTCAAAAAGAAGATATAAGTTGAACTTTTTTATAGATGTGTTATAATCTGTTTGATATTCAATTCAGACGGAGGAAAAAATGGCAACACAAATCAACCCATCAGACACCTCAAGAGCCTCTGCTTATGAGCTTTGGATGAAAGCACCAAACCCGATGGTAACTTTCTTTAAAACGTTTGACGTGACTAATCTTGTAAAAACAAGCAAGAAGAACAACCTCAAATTCAATATGTTGCTTGATTACTGCATCGGAAAAGCGGCGGCTGACGTTAAAGAATTTTATATTCTGCCTGTCGGTGACAAGCTGATTAAATATGACAACCTCGCAGTTAATACAATCGTAAAAAACAAAAACGGTGAAGTCAGTTCCTGCGATATACTGCAAACGGATAGCCTGAAGAAATTTAACGAGGATTATCTTAAATATACATCACAAACCGCCGCAACCTGTACAGACAGAGATTTATCAGCTGAATGTATGGTAATCGGCACTTCGGCAATTATTGACACCGAAATTGACGGTGCCGTGGGTATGAACAGCGGGATTTTTAACAACCCATTCATAATTTGGGGCAAATACAGAAAAAAGATGTTCCGATACTATTTGCCTGTTTCATTTCAGTTTCACCACACGCAGATGGACGGCGCTCACGCAGGCATATTTTTAGCAAACCTGCAAAAAGAAATCAACAGTTTGTAAGAGAGTTAATTTATGGAATTCAGCAAAAAATTACAGGAATTAAGAAAGCAAAAAGCACTCACACAAGAAGAGCTGGCCGAAAAGCTTTACGTATCCCGAACTGCTATTTCAAAATGGGAGTCAGGCAGAGGATATCCGAATATAGAGTCACTAAAAGCGATCGCAAAATTCTTTTCAGTGA
>JAZNDY010000070.1:0-2507 GCA_045588295.1 Acutalibacteraceae bacterium | reverse complement strand
CGGTTGCAGAATATAAAAACAGCACTGCAGGGGCGTTCTTTGAACGCCCGAATGCCGATGCATTCGGCAATCCTCCGTCTTTTGGGTTTGCCAAAATCCACCTCCTTTGAAAAGGAGGCTACTGCCGCCGTTGGCTTGGTTGGTTGTTTACGGACGGCGAATCGCCGCCCCTACGTTGTTGGCGTTGGTTTCGGTGATAATGTTGCTTACTTCTTGGGCTCCCTTTGAAGGGAGCTGTCACGTAGTGACTGAGGGTTGCAAAAAGAAGCCGCACGGTTGCAGAATATAAAAACAGCACTGCAGGGGCGTTCTTTGAACGCCCGAATGCCGATGCATTCGGCAACCCTCCGTCTTTTGGCTGCGCCAAAACCCACCTCCCTTGAAAGGGAGGCCACTGCCGCCGTTGGCTTGGTTGGTATTTCATTTTATTGTTGTAATTTCACGCAACATATGTTAAAATAACTTATATATGACCATACGAAACGGGTGAATTTATGAGCGACGAAATCCGCAACGAAAACACTGCAGACACCGGGCAGGAAAAAAACACCGAATCGGGTGCAGATAAAAAAATTATTCCCGATAATTCTGCCTCTGACAAAGGCGGCAAAGCAAAAAAATCAAAGAAAAAAGATAAAAAGAAGTCCAAAAAGAAAATAATCATCATCCTTTTGTGCCTTCTTATGCCTTTCGTTATTATTTTTGCCGCGGTTGGCGGTATTTACCTTTCTGTTATGAAGACCTATAACGACAAGGCTTACGTTGATGCGCCCATCGTTGAGCGCACAAACGCTTACGTTGAGCCGCCCACAGACCCCCAGGCCCCCGAGTGGGAGGAGGCGGTGCCGGGCGAAAACGATATCGGCAGAGACTTTATTGCCCCCGGTCAGCCGATTCCAAACAACGAGAGCGGCGGAGGCGGCTCTGATTTTCAGGGTGATGCATATGACAGAAACGCTTCTTTCGGCAGAAACGAAAACGCAAAGTCTGTTTTCGGCAAAACTCCTATCTATAAGGTGGCAAAAAAAGACCCCAACGTTGAAAACATCCTCATCATCGGCACAGATTCGCGTGACGTTACAAGAGAAAGAGGCAGAAGCGATGCGCTGATTGTGCTCTCATACAACAAAAAAACAGGCGATATCAAGATGATTTCCATTCTGCGTGACTCGCTTGTGCCCATTGAAGGCCACGGCTGGAGCAGAATTAACCACGCTTATTCGTGGGACGGTGTCGGTCTTTGCGTTAACACTGTCAACGAGCTGTTTGACCTTGATATCCAGCGCTTCGTGGTTGTTGATTTTAACGGCGTTACGGATTTTATTGATAAAATCGGCGGCATCAATATGTATCTGACACAGGCGGAAGCAAACTATATCAACAATTATTCAGGCGGTACGCAAAACCTCAAGGAGGGCGTTAACTTCCTCAACGGTGACAGAGCGCTTGTTTATATGCGAATCAGAAAAATTGACAGCGACTTCAAGCGCACCGAAAGGCAGAGAAAAGTTATTGAAGCCGTTGCCAAAAAGATTGTGGCAGAAAAAAATCTGTCAGAAATTCTTGACCTGACGGAATTTGCATTCGGTCTTATCAAAACAAACATCTCCTTCACCGAGCTTACGGCAACCGTAACAGACGTTGCAACCGCCGCCCTCGGCAGACGAGGAATTGACATTCAGACCCAGCACGTGCCTTACAGCGACGCTTACCAATATAAATATTATAACGGTATGGCGATTGTTTCGTTTAATATTGACGATGCCGCAAGACGAATGAACAAGTTTATCTACGGCTGATTTTGATTTTAGGAGAATGGATATGCTCACACCGAATATCAACCTTAACGGCAAAACCGTGCTCGTAACGGGCGCGGCAGGCTTCATCGGCTCAAACCTTGTTACGGAGCTTATCAAAACCTGTGATGCGGTTAAAATAATCGGCATTGACAATATGAACGATTATTATGACGTTGCAATCAAGGAATACCGCCTTAAAGAGATTGAAAAACTTGCCGCCGCAAAAGAAAACTGCGAATGGCTGTTTATCAAAGGCAACATTGCAGACAGGGCGCTCATTGACCGCTGTTTTGCAGAAAACGGCATTGACGTTGCCGTTAACCTTGCCGCCCAGGCAGGTGTGCGTTATTCCATCACCAACCCTGACGTTTATATTGAAAGCAACGTTATCGGCTTTTATAACATTCTTGAGGCTTGCCGCAACCACCCCGTTGAGCACCTTGTTTATGCAAGCTCCTCAAGCGTTTACGGCTCAAACAAAAAAATTCCTTACAGCACGGATGACAAGGTGGATAACCCCGTCAGCCTTTATGCGGCAACCAAAAAGAGCAACGAGCTGATGGCTCACGCTTATTCAAAGCTTTATAACATTCCGTCAACGGGTCTGCGCTTTTTCACGGTTTACGGCCCTGCAGGCAGACCTGATATGGCTTATTTCGGCTTCACTAATAAGCTTCTTAAGGGCGAGAAAATTCAGATTTTCAACTT
>JAZNDY010000069.1:0-11606 GCA_045588295.1 Acutalibacteraceae bacterium | reverse complement strand
AGCCAGGGGATGATGATTGAGGTATCAAGACCGCCTGAGTAGGCGAGAACAACTTTTTTGATTTCTTTCATTTTAAAAACTCCAATCTGTAAATTTGTTTATGCATTGATTATACACCTGATATTCAAAAAATCAAGCAATTTTTGAATATTTATGCAAATTTGGCGTAATTAACAAAAAACTTTGCAAAAATTGCAATTAACCGAGCAAAAGACCCACTTTTTTCTTTGCTTTTGTGAGAGTTCTGCCTGCAAAGTGTGAAGCTTTTTCTGCACCCTTTGCGGCGGTGTCAAGCAAATACTGCTTGTCTGCCATAAGACGGCTGAAGTTTTCCTGAACGGGACGGATTTCTTCGATAACGGCTTCTGCAACCTTTACCTTGAAATCGCCGTAACCCTTGCCCTCAAATTCCTTTTCGATTGCGGCATAGTCAAGACCCGTGCAGCAGGAATAGATAGCCATAAGGTTGTTGATGCCATCCTTACCGTCTGCATATCTTACGCAGGCTTCGCTGTCCGTAACGGCTGACTTGAACTTTTTGAGAATAGCATCGGGAGTGTCAAGCAGAGAAACGGAAGCCTTGGGGTTGGGGTCGCTCTTGGACATTTTCTGGGTGGGGTCCTGCAGGCTCATAACTCTTGCGCCAACCTTGCCGATGAACGGCTCGGGCAGAGCAAAGGTGTTGCCGCGCAGGGTGTTGAAACGGTTTGCAATATCACGGCCAAGCTCAAGGTGCTGTTTCTGGTCGGCGCCGATGGGCACGAAGTTTGCCTGATAAAGCAGAATATCCGCTGCCATAAGAACGGGGTATGCAAACAGACCAACGTTAACGTTATCTGCGTGTTTCTGTGATTTTTCTTTGAACTGAGTCATTCTTGAAGCTTCGCCGAACTGGGTGTAGCAATCAAGAATCCAGGCAAGCTCTGCGTGCTCGGGAACCTGGCTCTGAATAAAGACGATGCTCTGCTCAGGGTCAAGACCGATTGAAAGCAGGAGAGCATACATCTCAAGAATCTGCTGGCGGAGCTTTGCAGGGTCGGGATGAACGGTGAGAGCGTGAAGGTCGGCAACTGCATAAAGGCAGTTATAATCGTCGCTCATTGCTTTCCAGTTTTTAAGAGCGCCAAGGTAGTTGCCGAGAGTGGGCACAGCCGTGGGCTGAATCATACTCAAAACTATCGGCTTGCGCTCGGGAGTTGTGTTTTCCATTTTAACTTACCTCTTTCAATAGGTTTTTGCAACTTCGCCAAGAATCTTAACACCCCTAACTATATCTTCGTCAGAGGGGGTTGAGAAGTTAAGGCGAACGTAATCGCAGGGAGCATCGCCGTCACAAAGGAAAGCGTTGCCCGGAACAACCGAAACGCCTGCGGCGCGTGCTTTTTTAACAAAGTCAAGCATATCAACGCCGTCGGGCAACTTTGCCCAAACGAACAGACCGCCTTCGGGGCGCTGATAATCAAAGAAAGAGCCTACTTCTTTATCAAGGCAATCGCAAAGCAGGTTAAGCTTGCGGCGGTAGATATCTCTGATTTTATTTATGTGAGCTTCAAAATCGTATTCCGTAAGCCACTTATAAACAATGAGCTGTGAAAGCAGGGGAGTGTGGACGTCCTGAGTCTGCTTTGCAACGGTGAATTTGGCGATGAGAGCTTCGTTTGCAACAACAAAACCGACTCTGATGCCGGGTGCAACAACCTTTGAGAATGAACCCGAATAGATTACGAGGCCCTCTGTATCAAGACTTTTGATTGCGGGCACGCTCTCGCCTGCAACTCTTACGTCGCCGTAGGGGTTATCTTCAAGAATAAGAACGCCGTATTTTTTTGCGAGCTCATAAACAGCCTTTCTTTTTTCGAAAGACATTGTTGAGCCGGCAGGATTCTGGAAGTTGGGAATTGTATAAATAAACTTAACATTTTCTTCTGTTTTAAGCTTTTCTTCAAGAATTTCAAGGTTCATACCGTCTTTTTCAAGTGGCACGCCAACAAGCTTTGCACCGTGGCTTCTGAAGCAGTTGAGGGCACCGATGAATGCAGGCTCTTCGCAGATGATGCAATCACCGTGGTTGATAAGGCAATGGCAGGCGAGGCTCATAACCTGCTGAGCACCGCTTGTGACGATGAGCTTATCGTTTGCGCCGTATGCGCCGTAGCGCTCTTTTGCAAGGGCGGTGAGAGTTTCAACAAGCGGAGCATAGCCTTCGCTGATGCCGTACTGCAGAGCGAGGATAGGCTGAGTTTCAAGCACGTCGCTCATAATTTTTTTGATATCGTCAACGGGAAATGCATCAGGGGCAGGGTTGCCGGCGGCAAGAGGAATTGTGTTACCCGAGCTTTTGAGAATCTCTCTGATAATCGAGGGCTTGAGAGAAGCGATTCCCGAGGAAAATTTGTAATCCATAAATATTTTCAGACCTTTCGCGAATAATAAACATAAATATTATAACAAATATATAGTATAACACATTAATTTTATCTTGTAAACAATTAAAGCGTATTGTTATTGAGAAAAATTTGTGATAAAATACGTTTTGAGTGAACGGTTAGGGCTGAGCATTGACTAAAACCGATTATATGAGGGGATTGCCATGAAATACAAAGCAGTGTTATTTGATTTTGACGGCACGTTTGCAGACACGGGTGAGGGCCTGTTTGAGTCTGTTCAATATGCAGTCAAGACTCTGGGCTTTGAGCCGTTTGACGGTGCCGCTTTGCGCCGGTTCATCGGGCCGCCCGTTTATGAATCATTTAAGCGTGAGCTGCCGATTGACGATGAGCAGGCAGATTTTGCAGTTGCCAAATACCGTGAAGCATATGCAAAAGACGGCATCACGAAACTGAAAATTTATGACGGAAACCTTGAGCTTTTGCGTGAGCTTAAAGAAAACGGAATAAAAACGGCAATTGCCAGCGCAAAGCCGCAGAAATTTCTTTTTCGCATTGTTGCAAATCTGGGGCTTGAGGATTATTTTGATTATATTTCAGCCCCTGCCGATGATAAGGCAGACCCGAGCAAGGTGACAATAATCAACAATGCCGCCGATGCACTGAAAACCGAAAAAACGGCAATTCTGATGGTCGGCGACAGGTGTTTTGATATTAACGGTGCAAACGGTGCGGGGGTTGACAGCGTGGGCGTTACCTTTGGTTACGGCAGTGAAGAGGAATTACGCAACGCAGGCGCAACCTATATTGCTCACAGCGTTTCAGACTTAAAAAACATTATTTTTCAGGTCTGATTCTGAGGTTTTTGCGTGCAACGGATGCAGCTGAAAACCAGAAGATAAAGAAAATAACAAGCGCAGCCAGCATTAAAATTGTGATAACACAACCGCCATCCTTCAATGTTTCAAGAAGCATTGAGGGATTTTTTATGCCTTTGAAGAGGGTAATTAAATCTGTGCGTTTGTTGAAGCTTGCGGTGAAATATATAACTGCGGTTGCCGCAAAATAGACGGGAGCGGCGGCAATGCAGAAATCTTCGGGTCGTTTTTTGACGGGGATTGCAAGACCTCTTGAAACGCAGTTTTTGTTTGCGATTATTGCGCAAACGGGAGCTGCAAGCACGCAGAGAATAACGGAAATTATAATCTGAATAAGGTCTTCTTCATCTGACCAGCCTCTGATTGCAATCCATTCTGAAATTCTGCCGCCGAGGGGTCTTGCAAGAGTGAGAACAAAAACTGCAACAAAGGTGAGAACGGTGTGGAAAGCAGCGCGGAGTCTGTTATTTTCAATAACGGGTTCAAATTCAAAAGCGCCTTCGCGGTCTGTTATGCTCTTGGGCAGGCAGATGAGGATAAGCATTATACCGAAACCGAGCAGGAAGCCTGTGAAAAATTCCCAGAGAGACCAGCCGCAGTTGACTATGAATGCGGGTGCGGTGACTTTTGCAAAAAAGCCTCTGTCAGAATCAAGAATAAGGAAAACGTCTGCCGCGGTTATTGCAAAGGCGCAGACTGCGTTAACCGCAAGAGAAATGCCGAAAATGATTTTATCTTTAAGCACAGCCAAAGCCGCAAGGGATGAAATGAGGGCGGCAATTGCGCTTGAGATAACTTTGATGCTTGTGAAATAGTTTCTGCCGAAGGGGATTTTCTTTGCCCAGCCGTCATCAGCAAAATGCTGCAAATAAACCTTGATGGGGGAATTGCCTATGCCTCTGTCAACAATACCTTGCTTGAAGCCTTCAACCGCTTCGGGGTTAATGAGAGGAAGAATGAAGTGGGCAAGAGTTGCCTGCACGAGAAGCATTGAAACATAATACGTTGCAATAAGAATTACGAAATGCTTGATTTTAAAATCTTTTTTTGAAAAAAGAGAGCCGAGGAAAAGAGCGAAAAGCGGCATCCAACCAAAGCCGAGCAGAAGCATAATAACAAGACCGCTCCAGGGGCTGATTTCAACAATGCGTTCAACTTCTTCGCCTGTAAAAGCGGCGGTGCTGCCAAGGTAACCGCCCATCTGGCTGTTGAGCGTGCCCCAACCTCCGTTGGTTATGCCAAGCAGAATAACGGCAATGGGAATGGCTTCATAATTCATTTTTTTGCGGTTGCCAAAAAAAGCAAATATGAAAAGAATCATAGCAACGCCGACGGCAAACATACCCCACATGGAGCCCCAGCCGTGGTCACCCCTGACACGCCACATAAAGCCTGTCATAATTGAAAAAGCAACAAGCATAAGCACTTTTGTGCCGCCTGTCAGATTTTTTGCGGAAAGAGTGTTCATCAGTTTTCTCCTTTCACTCGTAAGAATAAATATATTTTAAAACGGAATATAAAATAATGCAATATGAAGATGAATATTTATAAGAATTTTTTGTTATATTGCCGTATATCGGTTTACAAGCTGAAAAAACTGTGTTAAAATGATAAACGGAAAAATTCGGACACTTAAATTTCCGTGTCCGCAGGGGGACTTGATATGATTAAATTCGGAACAGGCGGTTGGCGAGCAGTTATCGGCGTTGATTTTATCTGCGATAACGTGCGCCGTGTTGCCGCAGGTATTCTTGCTCTTGCAAAAGAGCAGAACAAAACAGACAAGCCTATTGTTATCGGCTATGACCGCCGCTTTCTTTCTGACAGCGCGGCGCAGTGGGTGGCAGAAGTGCTTGCAGCGGGCGGAATTGAGGTTTGGTTTTTGCATCGCTCATCACCAACCCCTCTTGTTATGCACACGGTAAAAAACAAAGAACTTTACTTCGGCGTGGAGATTACCGCAAGCCACAACCCTTCAAGCTATAACGGAATCAAGCTGATTGTTGATGAGGGCAGGGACGCTCCGCTTGAAACAACGGAACGCCTTGAGGAGCTTATTGCAGAGGTTGGCAACATTAATTTTGTTGCGTTTGACACTGCTGTTGGAGAGGGCAAAATCATTTATCAGCGTGACCTTTTTAATGATTTTATTGACGATATTCTTGAACTGCTTGACGTTCAGGCTCTGCGCAAAAGAGGTCTGCGTGTTCTTTTTGACACAATGCACGGCTCAGGCACGTATCCGCTTCAGGTAATTTTTCACACAGCACGTTGCACGATTGACACAATCCATCTTAACAAAGATGCATATTTCGGCGGTCAGATGCCTGCACCTACCGAAAAAACTCTGGCGGCACTCAGTAACCACGTTATAAAAGACGGCTATGACCTTGGTATTGCGATGGACGGCGACGGTGACCGTCTCGGCATTATTGACAGCAACGGCAAGTATATCGGCGCAAACGAGATTCTTTGCATGCTCTATTATTACCTTGTAAAGTATAAGGGCTGGAAAGGCCCCGTTGTGCGCAACCTTGCAACAACGCATATGCTTGATAAGATTGCGGAGAGCTTTGGCGAAAAATGCTATGAAGTGCCCGTAGGGTTCAAATATATCTCTTCCAAAATTGATGAGGTCGATGCGGTTCTCGGCGGCGAATCTTCAGGCGGTCTGACGGTCAGAGGTCACATTCACGGCAAGGATTCCGTTTATGCGGCATCACTTTTTGCAGAGATGGTTTGCGTAACAGGCAAAACTCCCACGCAGATTATGCGTGCTCTTGAAACTCAGTTCGGCAAATTTGTGATGGTTGAGGATAACCTGCGTTTTGCGCCCGAACTCAAGAGCGAAATTGAAAACATAATTATGGTTGAAAAGAAGCTCCCCGAGTTTGACGTTGAGATTGAACGCGTCAGCTATGATGACGGCTGCAAGGTTTATTTTGCAGACGGAAGCTTTGTTATCTGCCGTTTTTCAGGCACAGAGCCGCTTCTGCGTATTTTTGCAGAGAGCAGCACCAAGAAAGTTGCGGCAAAATATATCACGGATTTCAGAGAGTTTCTTGAAATATAAAAGAAAGACCGATTCCCACGGGAATCGGTCTTTTGTTTATTTAACAACAGTGCATTCTTTTATGCCGTAATATAGAAATCTTTCGATTGTCTGTTTATCGATTTTTTCGCCGCAGGCGGTAATCGGCACAGCGGGAGGACAGCCTACGGTGGGTACAGCAAGCACTCTGCCAGCACTCAATTCAACGGGCACCGTTTCACTTGCGGAAAGTGCTGCATCTCTTACAGACATAGCTTTTTGCGGCAAACGGAATTCGGGTGCTGTGTCTGCAAGCGGAGTTTTCGGAGTGATATCCGCAACCGCTTTTGCAAGGTTAAGCGGTGATTCGGCGGCGTTGCTTGCAGAAAACATAAACACGGTATAATCGTTGTCTGCAAATTCGCGTACAAAGCCTTTTTGCTCACAGTAAGCGGCAAACTCAACGCCGGAATATCCGAGAGTCTTGGGGCAGACGGTGATTTTTAACGCTTCGTTGCCGAAAAGAGCAAAACCTTTTTCAGCAAATATCTTTTTTGCTTTTTCAACGTTATCCGCAAGGGGACTGATTATTTCTGCATATTGCTCAAGAATGGGGTTGGCATAATCGAGCGATTGCAGAATAAGGTATGACGGACTGGTTGAGCCAAAGAGCGCAAGGGCGTTTTTTGCCTGTGAAGCAAAACTTACGGGAGCATCAGGCGAAACGTGAAGATATGCACCGCCCGTTAAAACGGGCAGAGTTTTGTGAGCCGAATCGCAGCAGATATCCGCACCGAGGTCGATGGGATGATGGGATTCGGGCAAAAATTTAAGGTAGGCACCGTGTGCGTTATCAACCATAAGAGGCACGCCGAAACGGCGGCATACACGGGAAATGCCTTCAATATCGGCAACGTTGCCGAGGTAATCGGGGCTGGTGATATAAACGGCATCGGGTTTGGCAGATGCAATTTTTTCTGCAAGTGAATCGGGTGCAACAGTGCAGGCAAGGTAGCTTTCTCCCTGTTGAGGGCAAAGCCATTCAACCTCGCAGCCGAGCAGTGCAGCCGCTGTTATAAAGGTTTTATGAGCGTTTCTGCCTGCAAGAATCAGCGGATTCTTTTTTGCGGCGCAGGCAAGATAAACCATCGCTCTGATGCACTGCGAAGAGCCTTCCGTTGAATAAAACGTTTTGCAGCCGAAGATTTTGCTTGCATTATTTTCACTTTCGGCAATAATTCCGTTTGCTTCATAAAGACTGTCGGCACCGCCGATTTCGGTTATATCGTATTTTTCAACGCCGAGCATACCTGCGCCCTTATGGCCGGGCATATGCAGGCGTGTTTTGTTTTGCTTGGCATATTTTTTAACAAAATCGCAGATAGGGGTGGTCATTTAATCACTCTTCTCCGAGCATTTTTGCAACGGCAACCATAATGGCGCATTCCATTCTCTTTTTGAAAAGCTCGCAGCCGTATTCATAGATGCCTGTGATTTTGCCTGTTGCGTGGTAGGCGTTTGCGGCACAGCCGCCGGAGCAATAGAGCCTTGCCCAACAGGAGCGGCATTCTTCACGGGCGTAAACGTTGCAATCTGCAAACTCCTGCTGAATGGAGGTGTTTGTTACGCCGTTATAAATATCGCCGAGCTTGAATTTTTCATCACCAACAAACTGGTGGCAGGGATAAAGGTCGCCGGTGGGGGTAACAGCCATATATTCCGTGCCTGAACCGCAACCTGAAATACGCTTGTAGATGCAGGGACCGCCCGTGAGGTCAATCATATAGTGATAGAAAGTGAAGGGATTGCCCTCTTTTTCTCTTTTAAGCATAAGCTCTGCGAGTTTTTCGTATTGTTCAAGCACGATAGGCAAATCCTCTGCGGCAAGCTCCGAAGGGTCGCCCGAAGCGCAAACAACAGGCTCCATGCTCAGCTCTGTGAAGCCGAGGTCAAGCATCTGCTGAATATCTTTCAGAAAATCCGGGTTTGCATGGGTAAAGGTGCCGCGCATATAGTAATTCTTGCCGCCCCTTGCTTTAACAAGCTTCTGGAATTTGGGGACAATTCTATCCCAGCTTCCGTTGCCTGCGTAGTCAACGCGGTAGCGGTCGTGAATTTCTTTTCTGCCGTCAA
Organism: Acutalibacteraceae bacterium; assembly: GCA_045588295.1. Taxonomy (GTDB): domain Bacteria; phylum Bacillota; class Clostridia; order Oscillospirales; family Acutalibacteraceae; genus CAG-177. The sequence continues at coordinate 3,177 of JAZNDY010000069.1, read as the reverse complement.
GGCTGAGCACAACGTTGCTCATTTCTTTGTTGGCAAAATCAATAACGTCATCGTCAATCAGAATGCCGTTGGTTGTGAGCGTGAAGCGGAAGTTTTTGCCGTGCTGCTTTTCGATGCTTCTTGCATAGGCAACAAGCTGCTTGACAACCTCAAAATTCATCAGCGGCTCACCGCCGAAGAAGTCAACCTCAAGGTTTTTGCGTGTGCCTGAATTTTCAATCAGAAAATCAAACGCTCTTTTGCCGACTTCGTAGCTCATCAAGGCGCGCTCACCCTGATAGTTACCCTGGCTGGCAAAGCAATAGGCGCAGTTGAGGTTGCAGGTGTGGGCAATGTGGATGCAAAGAGCTTTGACAACACCGCGGGTTTTGTTTTTTAACTCGCCTGCCATCGGCTCAAAGGTATCGGGCGCAAAAAGCTTGCCTGCATCTTTAAGCTCTTCAATCTGCTCATAGCATTCAATTATATCTTTTTCTGTTATTTCAACGCCGTCTGCATATTTTTCAACCATAGCGGCGATGACAGCTTCTTTGTCTGTGCTCTCAAACATTGAGATGACGTCATAAGCAACGTCGTCAACGGCGTGCACGGAGCCTGAACAGATATCAAGCACAATGTTATATCCGCCGAGTTTATATTGGTGAATCATAATTTATCTCCTGAAAATTGCTATAAAAAGTGCCGCCCTTTAAGGCAGCACTTTGATTTGCAAATTATTTGCTTTCTTTTGATTCGCACTGCTGGTTAGCAATACCGCAGCTTGTTTTGCAAGCTGACTGGCAGGATGTCTGGCATTCGCCGCAGCCGCCTTTCTTTGCGCTTTCGCAAAGGTTCTTTGTTTCGATAGTTCTGATATGTTTCATTGTGAAAAACCTCCGTGTAAATTTAATCGTATGTATTATATCACGGTTTTTTTATCAAGTCAATAATATAATAGCTTTTTATTTTTTGATGCCCCAACAGTCAACTTTATGAGGCAGGTTGATGTCAGCCGCTCTGAATACCGGGTCTTTGCCGGCTTTTCGCTGCTTCTCATAATCCTTGAGAGCTTTGAAAGCATATTTGCCAAGAATGATGATAACGGGAATGTTTATGATTGCCATTGCACCCATCGTTATATCTGCAATGCCCCAAAGCAAATCTGCGCTTAAGCCTGCGCCCACGAAGATGATGATTGAGGAGATAATGTTAATAACAATCTGCGCTTTTTTTGAGGGGATTTTGCCTGCAATGTGGATAACGCATTTATCAACGTAATAGAGGTTGCCGATGAGCGTGGTGAACGCAAACAGAGACATTGCGACGGTTATGAACACGGGGCCGAATTTGCCGAAAACGCTTGCGATTGACTGCTGAACATATGCGGCGCCTGCAATGTCTTTTGAGGGTTCAACGCCCGAGAACATACAAAGAAAAGCCGTTGCGGAGCAGATGAGAATTGTGTCAATAAAAACGGAGAGCACCTGCACAAGACCCTGCTTGACGGGGTGGCTGACCTCTGCCGAAGCAGAGGCATTGGGTGCGGAGCCTATGCCTGCTTCGTTGCTGAAAAGGCCGCGCTTGATGCCGAGCATAACGCACGAGCCTGTGAAGCCGCCGAAGATGGCTTTAAAATCAAAGGCACTCTTGAAAATTTTCGCAAAAACATCCGGAAGATGTTTGATGTTAACGGCAACAATAACCAGCGCAACAAGCACATAGGCAACACCCATAACGGGAACAAGGATTTCTGTTATTTTTGCAATTCTTTTGCCGCCGCCGATAAGGCAATAGCAAACGAGCAGAGCGATTATGCCGCCGATAATCCACGGAGTTATTTTGGCATCATAGAAACCGTAAGCCGAAAAAGTATCCTGCAGGTTATAGGAAGCAAGCATATTGAAGCCGAAGCCGTAAGTGATTATGAGGAGAACGGAGAAAATTACGGCAAGAACACGGCTTTTGAGCGCGGTTTCAATATAATATGCAGGGCCGCCGTAGCAGCCGTCGGGTCCTTTGCGCTTATAAATCTGGGCAAGTGTGCTTTCAACAAAGGCTGAGGAAGCACCGATTATGGCGATAACCCACATCCAGAAAACAGAGCCGAAGCCACCAAGGCAGATTGCCGTTGAAACGCCGACGATGTTGCCCGTGCCGACTCTTGAGGCGGTGGAAATCATAAGCGCCTGGAAAGAAGAAACGCCGTTGCCGTTTTTCTTTTCTGTTACGGCTTTGATTTGCTCGCCGAAAAGCCTGAAGGGGGCAAATTTTGTTCTGACGGTGAAATATAAGCCTGCTCCGACGAGCATAATGATGAGAATGTAAGTGTATAAAGCGTCGTTTGTGAAGTTGACCGCTTTTTCGATTATTTCAAACATAGATTCAGCACCTTTTTCAAAAATTTCAATCGGTTAAGTATAACCAAAATTGCGAAAATTGTCAATTGTCGGCAAAAAATCTGTTGTCATTTTTTATATATCGGCTTGGTGATTTTTATGCATTTTTGTAATATATAAAAAAATCGCAATTGCGGCAAAAAAAATGAGCAAAAAATCTATACAAATGCAAAAAATTGTGATAAAGTAAGAATGTTAAATTACATTACCTTTAAGGAGTGTTGTAAAATGAAAAAGATTTATGAAGGCAAAACAAAAGACGTTTATTCACTTGATAACGGCAACGTAATGCTTAAGTTTAAAGACGATTGCACAGGTAAAGACGGCGTTTTTGATCCCGGTGAAAACAGCGTTGGTCTTACAATCGAAGGCATCGGCAAGGCAAACCTTATTTCATCAGTTCATTATTTTGAACTTCTCAAGGCTGCAGGTATCAAAACTCACTACGTTAGCGCTGACGTTGAGAATGCAACAATGGAAGTTCTTCCCGGCAAGGTTTTCGGCCACGGTCTTGAAGTTATCTGCCGCCTTGTTGCAACAGGCAGCTTCATCCGCAGATACGGCGAATACATTGCAGACGGCACACCCCTTGAAGGCGGCTACGTTGAATGCACATTCAAGAACGATGCTCTCGGCGATCCCCTCGTAACAGGCGAAGGTCTTGCAGCTCTCGGCATCATGAGCCCCGAAATGTTTGAAAGCATGAAGGCACAGACTCTTGCGATCACAAAGATTGATGCCGATGATCTCAAGTCAATCGGTCTTGACCTTTGTGATATCAAGTTTGAGTTCGGCTATAACA
>JAZNDY010000068.1:0-4383 GCA_045588295.1 Acutalibacteraceae bacterium | reverse complement strand
TGATTGCCGCTGCTGTTGCAGTTTCGGTTGGTGTATGGCATTTGAAAAAGGGGACGCATATACAAGATAAAACAGGTATGGTGCGTGATATGTCTGATACAGTTATATCCTGTTCATATAACGAAGGCGGCGGTATGGACGGCGGCTCAATGAGAATGGAAATCAGCATCAAGGATGACGGCGCAGTTTGGTTTGATTATTATAACTGCCCTTATAACGGTGCAGACGAAGAAACAATCAGCCGTAAAGTGACGTTTGATGCGCTTGAAGAAATTCGAACGATATGCAAAAAACGGTCCGTTCTCACCTGGGGCGAATTGCCTGAAAGTGAGTTGGTGCTTCTTGATGCCCCCACAACTTCAATCACTTTTATTTACGGTGATAATGAGTTTTATTCGATCAGCTCAAATAAAGAACTCCCGGCCAAAGGGGAGGGAATATTTAGCGAAATATTCAATGTTTTAGAAAAATATAAGACACAGGGAGATGAATAACCTTGTCAGCATTAACTGAACAGAAATGTCCTTGCTGCGGCGGTGCAGTTGAGTTTGACGTTTCTTCACAAAATCTTAAATGCCCTTATTGCGGCACTGAATTTGATATTGCCGCTTTACAGCAAGCAGAGCAGAATGCGGCAACCGTCAATGCCTCTGATTCTGTTGCTTGGAGCAACCAAAATGCAGGTTGGTCAGCAGGTGAAACAGACGGAATGAAGGTTTTTGGCTGTAATTCCTGCGGCGGTGAAATTGTTGCCGATGAAGCAACAGGCGCAACAACTTGCCCTTACTGCGGCAATCAAGTTGTTGTGAAAGGTCAGTTTTCAGGTGCGCTTCGCCCTGACATTATAATTCCTTTTAAGCTTGATAAAAAAGCAGCCAAAGAAGCTCTTAAGAGACATGTTTCATCCAAAAAGTTTGTGCCCAAGCTTTTTAAATCCGAAAACAAGCTGGATGAAATCAAAGGTGTTTATGTTCCCCATTGGCTTTTCTCGGGTGATGCCGTAGCCAATGCAGGCTATAAAGCCACAACAACCAAAAGGTGGTCAGACAGTAAAAACAACTATGTTCAGACGTCGTATTTTGATGTTTACAGAAGCGGCTCGCTGAAGTTCGAAAATATTCCGGTTGACGGCTCAACCAAGATGCCTGATGACCTTATGGAATCAATTGAACCGTTTGATATTTCACAGGCTGTGGATTTTAACACAGCTTATCTCGCCGGTTATCTTGCTGATAAATATGATGTTTCTGTTGACGATTCATATCAGCGAGCGAATGAAAGAGTCAAACAGAGCGCAGGTGATGCTTTGCGAAACACAGTCAGCGGTTACGATATGGTTACTCTTTCAAATATCAACATGAATATCGCAAACGGCAATTATAAATACGCCCTTTATCCGGTTTGGATTCTCACTTCTAAATGGAACGGTAAAAATTATACGTTTGCTATGAACGGTCAGACAGGCAAAATGACAGGCGACATTCCTACTGATAACAAAGCTGTTTTAACGGCTTCGGCAGTTGCCGGTCTCGGAATCGGTGCTTTGCTTTACGGCTTGGCTTGGCTAATTCAGTTGCTGTAAGGGGAGGGGATTGAAATGAAAAAAAGAATCTCGGCAATCTTAATTGCGTTTGTGATGCTGGTTTCGTCTTTTGCCGTTGCTGCTTATGCTGAAACTTCGCCTTATGTTTATATTTCAGGCTCTTTTATGGCTGACGGATATATTACCGGCACTGAATTTTCAACCCTTAATGCCAGAGGCGCTGAAGTTGAAACAATATACGGCTATGCGGTTATGGTTGCAGTTATTGATGAAAATCTTATCGGTGATTTTGATTCTGCCGAAAGCCTTTATTATCAGATGACAGATAATTCTCACGGTTTGCTGTTGGTTCATGATATTTGTAATGAAGATATTTATTATTTCCTTGCAGGTGACTGCAAGGCTGTGTTTGGCAGCAACATCGAGCGAATTCTTGCTGTTTATGATGAAGCGGAGACTTATTACGGCGGAATTGAAGCATATTATCTCGAGGTTGAAGATGCAGTAACTGCTTTTAACAGTATTTCTGATGAAAACGTTGAAGGCAGTGTTGTTACTGACGGCAGCATCTCGGATGATAACGGCGTAAATGTTGACGAATCATTAAATAAAGAAGATGCATCAACTCAAGTTGTGCCGGCAATGCTTGATGATGCACAATTGCTGAATGATGCGGAACATAAAGCAATTGAAAAAAAGTTTCGTGCGTTTTCAAAGGAATACGGTTTTGAGCTTGTCGGCGTATCCGTTACAGCTGAGGATATCGGCAATATGGCCGTTGAGGATTATGCAGATGAATTATACAGCGTTTTCAAAGATGACGGAGTAAAAGACGTTGCGTTCTGTATTTATCTGCATGGCGGTGAAGGTGAACGTGAGGTTGTTGTAGTTCGTTACGGAAAAGCCAAAAAAGAACTTTCCGATTCAGATTGCGAAAAGATTATCGGAAACGTAAAATCTGATTTTGCAAATCAAAAATACGCAGACGGATTCAACGGCTTTGTTCAGGCAACAGAAAAAGTGCTTCATCCAACGGTTCATTGGATTTGGATACCTGTTTGCCTTGCGTTAGGCTTTGTTATAGCGTTTGCAGTTATGAAGATTATTGCTTCGGCAAATAAATCCGTCAGAAAAAAGGTTAACGCGGCTGATTACGTTGACCGTTCATCGCTTGCGGTAACCAATGCGGCAGATATTTTCCTTTATTCAAACGTGCAGTCCACACCCAAAGCCAACACTTCAAGCAGCAACACAAGCGGTGGCGGACGTTCAACAAGCAGCGGCAAGTTTTAATTGAAAAGAGGTTAAGTTATGGCACTTTTTGATATGTTCAAAAGCAAGGCGGAAAACGCAGTTAAAAAAAGCGTTAATTCCGCAGTAAACCAAGGTATAAGCAAAGCAACTTCTGCAGTCAGCAATATGGGCAATAAAAAAGAAAAAATTGTTTTCAATTCTTTGCCCTCAACTTTTGAGGAATTCACTTCTCTGCCTCAGGCAGCTCTCTCAACTCCGTTTGACACCGCTGCAATGACAGTTCTTGCTTTCTGTTACTATCCGCAGAATAAAGACCTTGCTTTGCAGATGGTGAATTACCTCAGAGGTCCGAGACCTCTCAGCGGTGGAGATGTGTCATTTATTGCGGACAGATTCCGTGACAGCGATTATGTTCCCCGTTCATATTTTGAAGGCTCAACTCCCGCAAACGATTACACACCTGCCGAGCCTTACACAATAGTTGTCAGCGAAAATCCTTATTCATACCAGAATGATGGCTATGCAACGCTCTATATCACGTCGGGCGGTGCAGACAGTCCCAGAAGCGTTCAGATGCGCAAGGCAAAGGATAGCAAATGGTATCTCTGGGAGCAGTTTATTCTTGTCGGTATCCGTCAGCCCGAAAGCGTAAATCCCTGGGCATAACGTGAGGTAAAGCATATGGAAAGCATTAACTCAATTCAATTTGAAGGCAGTTTTAATACCGAAGTGATGCAGGGTACATATAAACTGTTTACGGAAGTTAAGTTTACAGCAATTCTCAATATTGAGATTGCAGACCCTGATAAATTCAACACTGTGTTCAGCGGCCGGATTCCCGTTGACATTATCAAAAATGATGCATCCCGTGCTGCTGAAATGACCTTTACAAAAATGTTTACAGACGGCTGCTCTGTTGACGAACTGAAATATAAGGCGGACACACAGGCTGATTTGATTCTGCAGGACTTCGCATTTGCAGGTTGGGAAGCGAGAGCGGGCATCAGAGCCACCGCAATAAATAACGTGATTGTTGCAATCGACCCTCAGACTGAAAAAATGCTTTCAACTATGGCGTCAATAAACTCTGTTCCCGTTTCTGATCCTGCACCGCAGGGTAACGCCGTCTGGCAATGTGTCTGCGGTAATAACAATTCGGGAAAGTTCTGCACCGAATGCGGAACAAAAAAGCCTGAAGATTGGGTCTGCTCCTGCGGAAACACAAATAAAGGTAAGTTCTGCACGGAATGCGGAACTCCTAAAAGTTAAGGTGATTTTATAAAAAAATTATTTCGATTTTACTTGCAATGCTTATGATAATGCCGTTTGCAGTACCCTTTGCGTCTGCAGCGGATGCAATCGGAACAATAGCCGTAACAATTGATACTGCCGACCTTAGCGGCAAATCGGTTGACAGCTATGCAGAATACGTAACTATCGGAACCGAAGGTGTAATTTTTGAGGAATCAGACGGCCCTGCTGTTGAAGCCTTCAACAAAACCACAGAAAACTATGATTCCGAATTTGAAGGCGGTAATTATTATACTTTTACTGTTAAGCTTACCGAAGCACCTTATTATGCGTTG
>JAZNDY010000067.1:0-1667 GCA_045588295.1 Acutalibacteraceae bacterium | reverse complement strand
GATAATTCTCCTTTATATAAATTTTTCAGCCGATGTTTTGATGAATTCGCCTGCTTTGGCGCAGATAACGTCGGCTGTAACAAGCTCTGAAAAACGGGCATCAAGCTTTTTGATTTCTTCAGGAATAAACGAAACGGTTTCGTTATCGCCGTCAAAAGCGTCATATTCAGCTTTGAATACGTCAACGGATTCGCCGTCAAGCAGACGGGTTACAGCGTTGAGAGCATAATCCGTCAGCGGTTTGCCGCAGACTTCAAAGAATGCGCTGAGCCTTTTTTCGCCGTCATCGATAACGGAATAAAGCGCATAAATCTCTTTCTGCTCTTGTGTAAGATTGTTGAATTCAGCCATTATATCGGCTTTTTGCGCAACTCTCTTTTGCAGATTGAGCGCAACGCCTTTGAAAAGGCGGTCAGCCTGCGATGAAGCGATGAGGCTTTCTGTCAGAATTGCGAATTCGTTGCAGAGAGCGTTTTCTTCTTTGATTTTTTTGATGGTTTTTTCGTTTGCGGCGTGTCTTTTTGAACTGGACTGAATTGCTTTGAAGCACACGAATGCTGTGACGATTAACAGCACAACAAGTGCAACAATCCACACGGGGTGATCTGCAAAATATTTTACTGTTTCTTTAAACATCGGTTAACCTCCTTGATTAATCAACAAGAAATTTATATATATCGCCTTTTTTGAAGCCGCTTTCTTTGGCGGCGATTTTTGCGGCGGCGGTTTTGGCTTCGCCGTTTGCAATCAGCTCGTTGGCATAGGCAACGGCTTGCTCAAGTGTCATTTCTTCAGCCTCTTTTCGGGGCGCACCTGAAATGATTAGAACAATTTCGCCCTTGAGCGGCTCTGCGGAATATTTTTCTGCCGCGGCGCAGAGGGTTGTTCTGATAACCTGCTCGTGGATTTTAGTCAGCTCGCGCACAATGGCAATCTCTCTGTCACCCAATGCGGCGGCAAGGTCCGCAAGGGCAGACGCCAGTTTATGCGGCGCTTCATAGAAAATCATTGTTCTTTCTTCGTTTATAAGGGAGTTTATGATATATTTGCGTTCATTTTTTTCAACGGGCAGAAAGCCTTCAAAAGTGAAACGCCTTGACGGCATACCCGAAACCGCAAGTGCTGTTGCAAACGCACACGGGCCGGGAACAGCTTCAACTTTAATGCCTTTTTCGTGGCAGAGCCTGACAAGGTCTTCGCCCGGGTCAGAAATTGCAGGCATACCTGCGTCGGTGATGATAACGCCGTTTTCGCCCGAAAGCAGTTTTTCTGCAATAACGGGACCTCTTTCAAACTTATTATGCTCAAAGTAGCTTATCATAGGCTTTTTGATGCCGAAATGGTTAAGCAGTTTAAGGCTTACTCTGGTATCCTCGGCAGCAATAAAATCGCAGTTTTCAAGCGTATCAAGCGCTCTGGGCGAAATATCGCCGAGGTTGCCGATGGGTGTGCCCACCACGTATAAAGTTCCGCTCAAGAGTTTTCACCTCGGTTTTCAAGAAGATAATCGGCATAAATCCGCTTCATTTCATCGGAATACCCGTTTTCGCCGTGCACAAAAAGTGTTGGCTCAACTGTCATTCCGCTTTTGCCGCCGCGTCTGCCCTCAATAAGGGCAAGCCACGGAGCTTTGCCTGCACATTTGGCAACAAGGCGCAAACGCTTTG
>JAZNDY010000066.1:0-2341 GCA_045588295.1 Acutalibacteraceae bacterium | reverse complement strand
CCCTACATTGGTTCGGTCAGCTTTCTTATGCAGCCAATGGGCGGCGATTCGCCGTGCGTAAAAACCAACAATCCAACGGCTATATTAGCCTCCTTTTGAAAGGAGGTGGATTTTGGCAAAGCCAAAAGACGGAGGATTGCAAAAAAGCAAAAAATCAAACCGCAACCCTCAGGCGCTATGCGCCAGCTCCCTTGAAAGGGAGCCCAAGAGGTTAGTTTGATTATCACTGCCCCCCACCAACACCGTAGGGGCGGCGATTCGCCGTGCGTAAAAACCAACAGTCCAAACACAGAAAACAAACTGCAAAATAACGGTTTCCGATTAAACGGGAGGTTAAATATATGAAAAAATGTATCATCATCGGCGGTGGCCCTGCAGGTCTGACGGCAGGCTATGAGCTGCTTTCAAAATCCAAGGATTATGAGGTTATCATCCTTGAAGCAAGTGACACTCTGGGCGGCATTTCGCGCACGGTCAGGTATAACGGCAACCGTATGGATATCGGCGGCCACAGATTTTTCTCAAAGGACAAAAACGTTACCGCATTCTGGGAAAAGCTGATGCCCACTCAGGGCGCACCCTCAATTGACGATAAGATACTCGGCAGAGAAAAAGACCTTGTTGCAGGCGGCCCCGACCCCGAAACAGAAGATAAGGTTATGCTTATCCGCCGCAGAGTTTCAAGAATTTATTATCTCAACAAATTCTTTGATTACCCCATTTCAATGAAGCCGCAGACCTTTATCAATATGGGCTTTGCAAGAACCGTCAAAGCAGGCTGCAGCTACCTTAAATCCACCGTTTCCAAAAAAGAAGAAGATTCGCTTGAAAATTTTTATATCAACCGCTTCGGCAAAGTGCTCTATTCAATGTTTTTTGAGGGATACACCGAAAAACTCTGGGGCAGACACCCGAGCGAAATTTCTGCCGACTGGGGCGCACAGAGAGTCAAGGGTCTTTCAATCCTTGCCGTTATCAAGGATATGGCAGGCAAAATGGTGCCCAACAAAAACCGCAAGGTTGAAACCTCGCTGATTGAAGAGTTTGTTTATCCCAAGCTCGGCCCCGGTCAGTTCTGGGAAACAGTCGGTGAAGAATTTGAAAAAATGGGCGGCAAAATCCTCTATAACCACAAGGTTACAAAAATAAACACGGCTGACGGCGCGGTAACGGGCGTTATCTGCGACTGCGGCGGCAACGAAGAGCTTTTTGAGGGCGACGTGTTCTTCTCCTCAATGCCCGTCAAAGACCTTGTTGAGGGCATGGGTAGCGTTGTGCCCGAAGCACCTGCAGAGGTTGCAAAGGGTCTGCCCTACCGTGATTTTGTTACAGTGGGTCTGCTGCTCAAAAAGCTTAACCTCAAAAACGAAACAGACATCAAAACGCTGGGCAACGTTGTGCCCGACTGCTGGATTTACGTTCAGGATACGGGCGTTAAGCTCGGCAGAATCCAGATTTTCAATAACTGGTCACCCTACCTTGTCAAAGATCCGCAGAACACAGTCTGGGTCGGTCTTGAATATTTCTGCAACGAGGGCGACGATTTCTGGAATATGACGGACGAAGCCTGTATCGCCAAAGCGATTGCGGAGCTTAAGTCAATGGGTGTTATCGATAACGATGCCGAAATTCTGGACAGCCACCGTGAGCGTGTGCAGAAGGCTTACCCCGCATATTTTGACACCTATGACCACATTGACGAGCTGACATCTTACCTTGACACGTTTGAAAACCTTTTCTGCGTGGGCAGAAACGGTCAGCACAGATATAACAATATGGACCACTCCATGGCAACCTCTTTTGAGGCGGTTGCAAACGTTCTCAGCGGCAAAAAGACCAAAGAAAACGTGTGGAGCGTTAACACTGAAGCTGAATACCACGAGGAGAGCAAAGATGAAAAAAAGGCTTAACGGGTTGATTCCGCTTTTTCTTTGTGCGGCGGCGCTTATCCTTGAGCTTATTCTGAGCAACTTTGTTTATTTTGCTTTTGTTGCAGGCAAAAACAAAACCGTTGATTATAAAGACGGTCACGTTTATGAAATCACGGGCGAGCAAACGCAATTCGGTCTGAGCGAGCTTGATTTTGAGCTGAACTCCGTTTCATTCAGGGTCAGCGCAAAAGACAGCAGCGGTGAGCCGTATGATATGAAGCTGAGCATTTATATTGCCGATGAGCGTGATTCAGGCTTAAACCTTGCCGTTGCGCGCACAATTCCCGTTACGCCGTATGAGCAGGAATTCACTTTTTATTGCAACTCGGGCGGCAACGTGCAGGATATTGTTTTTGCGGCTGACGGTTTTATCGGCGGCACGGTGATAAGCGGCATAACGGTTAATCCAA
>JAZNDY010000065.1:0-2193 GCA_045588295.1 Acutalibacteraceae bacterium | reverse complement strand
GATCCGACTTGGCAGAGCTTGATGCATCCGAGGCTGAACTTATAAAAGTTCAGGAAAATATTATCCGTGCAGACGGCGCCCTTAAGCTTATCAGCGACAGATATGCTGCCGCAAAGGGTCATATTGACGAGCTTGAGGCAGAAAAAGCAAGGGCAAAGCAGAGAATTGCCGATGCCGTTGCAACAGAAGAAAAGGCGGATAAAGACCTTGCCGCTGTCAATAAAGAAACAGAAGTTCTGACTGCTTCTCTGACAGAGCTTAACGCAGAAAAAGAATCGATTGACAAACTGCGTGAAGAATCGGGCGAGGTTCAGAACGCTCTGAATCTTGAAATCGTTTCAATGCGCAAAGAGATTGAAGCGGATAACGAAATGATTGAAGAATGTCTGCGCCGCAAGGATGCTTTCAGTAAGCGCGCTGACAGACTCAACGCAGAGATTGAAGAAATCAAGCGCATTAATGAAGAAACAGCTGCAAACGTTGCAAAACTCGAGGCGGAAGCCGCTTCACTGCGCGCCAATGCTGTTGAAACAAAAGAAAAAATCGGTGTTCTTGTTGAAAAACGAGCACAGTCAGACGGCGAAAGCACAGCACTCAGAAGCAGAGAACGCGAAAAGACCCAGGAACGCGAAAAACTCGGCGGCGAGCTTGCAAGGCTTGAAGAACGCCGCAATTCAATGCAGAAAGAGCTTGAAACGGCACAGAACAAGCTGTATGATGAATATCAGCTTACTTTGCGTGAAGCTGTTGAGATGGAAATTGTTCTTGACGATATTCCCAAGGCACAGCGCACGTTGCAGGAAATCAAAAACAAAATCAGAGGTCTGGGCAACGTTAACGTTGGTGCAGTTGAAGAATATAAGGAAGTTTCGGAACGTTACGAATATATGGGCGGTCAGCTTGCCGATATTGAAAAATCAAAGGCAGAGCTCACAAAGCTTATTGATGAGCTTACAGGTAAAATGGCAGAGCGTTTCAGAGAGCAGTTCAGACGCATCAACAACAAGTTTGGCGAAACTTTCAGAGATTTGTTTGACGGCGGTAAAGCTGAGCTTGTGCTCGATGACCCGCAGGACGTTCTTGAATGCAACATAAATATCAGAGTTCAGCCCCCGGGCAAAAACGTTCAGAACATTGACCTGCTTTCGGGCGGTGAAAAAGGTCTTGCCGCGATTGCGCTTCTTTTTGCAATTCTTAAGGTAACACCTGCGCCGTTCTGCATCTTTGACGAGGTTGAAGCTGCGCTTGACGACGTTAACGTTTCCCGTTATGCAAGTTATGTCCGCAATATGACAGGCAGCACACAGTTCATTCTTATCACTCACAGACGAGGCACAATGGACGAGGCCGATATGCTTTACGGTGTAACGATGCAGGAAGAGGGCGTTTCAAAGCTTCTTGAGCTGAAAACTGCAGAAATGGCCAAAAAACTCGGTCTTGAATAATTTGACATTGTATGATATAATCAATTCAATAGCTGATATTGCTTAATTCAGGTTTAATTAAATTTACATAATTTGGCAGGAGGAATTCAAAATGGCTATTAATCACGGCATTATTACTTACCCCGATGCTCAGGCGGTTCAGAAACAGCTTGACGATCTTATTAAAAAGCCGATTTACACAATCGCACCCGATGCTCTTAAAAGATATGAAACAGAGTATTTTGATAAGAAATGCGCAAAGTCAAAGGCAATGATTGAAGAAGCAAAGCAGATCATCCCCGGCGGTGTTCAGCATAACCTTGCTTTCAACTATCCTTTCCCCCTTGTTTTCACAAAGGCAGAAGGCGCATATCTTTATGACCTTGACGGCAACAAATATTTCGACTTCCTTCAGGCAGGCGGCCCCACAGTTCTCGGCAGCAACCCTCCTGCAGTTCGTGAAAAGGTTATCGAACTCCTCAACACTTGCGGTCCTTCAACAGGTCTTTTCCACGAATATGAATATAAGCTTGGCAAGAAGATTGCTGACCTTATCCCCAACGTTGATATGTTCCGTATGCTTGGCTCAGGCACAGAAGCTTGTATGACAGCTATCCGTGTTGCACGTCTTGCAACAGGCAAAAAGAAGATTCTTAAAATGGGCGGCGCTTACCACGGTTGGTCAGATCAGCTTGGTTACGGCATCCGTGTTCCCGGTTCAAAGTGGACTCAGGCAACAGGTGTTCCCATGTTCTGCTTCAGAGACACA
>JAZNDY010000064.1:0-11965 GCA_045588295.1 Acutalibacteraceae bacterium | reverse complement strand
CAGCAACAAGAAGAACTGACTCAAGAAGGCTGTCAATACCCATTCTTGTGTGAGCTGAAACGGGAACGCAGATTGTGTCACCGCCCCATTCTTCGGGCATAAGCTCGTGCTCTGTGAGCTGCTGAAGAATTCTGTCGCGGTTAGCTGTGGGTTTATCCATCTTGTTGATTGCAACAATAATCTGAACGCCTGCAGCCTTTGCGTGGTTGATAGCTTCAATTGTCTGAGGCATAATACCGTCGTCTGCGGCAACAACGAGAATAGCAATATCCGTTGCCATTGCGCCTCTCAGACGCATTGAAGTGAATGCGGCGTGACCGGGAGTGTCAAGGAAAGTAATCTTCTGGCCGTTGAGGTCAACTCTGTAAGCACCGATATGCTGTGTGATACCGCCTGCTTCTGTTGAAGTAACGGATGTGTTTCTGATTGCGTCAAGAAGTGATGTCTTACCGTGGTCAACGTGACCCATAACAACAACAACGGGGTCTCTGGGAAGAAGATTTTCTTCTGTGTCTTCGCTGTCGTCAATAATTCTGTCTTCAATTGTAACAACAATCTGCTTTTCAACCTTTGCGCCAAGCTCTTCTGCAAGGATAGCGGCTGTTTCATAGTCAAGCACTTCGTTAACCGTTGCCATCTGACCGAGCATAAAGAGCTTTTTGATAACTTCTGCGGCGGTCATCTTGAGCATTGCGGCAAGCTCACCAACGGTGATTTCTTCAGGCAGTTTGAGCTGAAGCTGGGGTTTCTTTGCTCTTTCAGCGGCAATTCTCTTGAGTCTTTCTGCCTCTGTTTCTCTTCTTGAGGAGCGCATACCCTGCTTTCTGTACTGCTGGCTCTTCTGCTTGATTTTCTGCTTGCTTACGGAATTATCGTGCTGCTGAGTTTTGTTTGTGGGAGCAATGTTTTCATATCTCTCGTTATATTTATCGAGGTCAACGTTGCTTGCTCTTGTATCAATTGTGCGAGCTTCGCCCTTTGTTCTGGACTGCATGGGCTTATCGTCTTTTTTCTTTTCAGGCTGCTGAGCAGGCTTCTTCTGAGGCATGGGCGGCAGCTTGTTTGCGTTTTGCTTCTGCTGCTGAGGAGCAGGCTTCTTTTCTGCAGGCTTTTCTTCCTTTTTTGCAGGAGCTGCAGGTTTTTCGGTCTTTTTCTCTGCAGGCTTCTCTGCTTTCTTTTCTGCAGGCTTTTCCTCTGCCTTTTCAGGTGCAGGCTCCGCTTTTGCTTCTTCCTGTGCAGGTGCAGCTTCTTCTGCCTTTTCTGCCTTTTTCTTATCAGGCTTAACGAAGTTAAAATATTCGTTAAGGTCTTCTGTCTGGTTTTCTTTTGTGAAAGTGTCAAAAATAACGTCCAGCTCATCTTCCTCAAGAGCTGTCATATGCTTTTTCTGACCGTCAAAATATTTGCCGAGCAAATCAACAACTATGTTGCTTTTGATATCGAAGTCTTTTGCGACCTCGTGCACTCTGTATTTATTAATCATTCAGTAACCTCCCCTGTTGTGTTCAGAAGCCCAAGCATAGATTTTGCAAAGCCTTCATCGTTGACTGTAAGCACTGCGGATTTAAGACCCGTAGCGCGTCTGATATCTTCCATTGACGAGTGCAGAACAACCACGGGGATGTTTCTGCCCTCAAAGTTTGCTTCTCTCTCTGTTTCAAGCCTGAAACGCGGCGAAGAATCGCTGCTGAGCAAGCATAAACAGGCGCTTTTGCTTCTGATTGAACCTATTGCGCCGTCATGCCCGCAGCTCAATTTGCCTGCCTTGCGGCTCATACCTAAAAGAGAAAGGAATTTCGGGTTATCCGTCATTTCTGAGTTCTTCCTCCATTTTGTCATAAACTCCGTCCGGTATGGCGCAGGAGAATGCACGCTCAAACCTTTTGGCTTTTCTTGCTTTTGCAAGGCACTCGGGGTTATGGCACACATAGGCACCTCTGCCGGGTTTTTTGCCTGTCAGGTCAAGCGAAACCTCGCCTTCGGGGCTTCTCACAACCCTTACAAGCTCTTTTTTGGGCATCATTTCGTTGCAGCCCGTGCATTTTCTCATCGGAATACGGCGGGTAGGCATTGGTTCAACTCCTTGGTTTTAGTGTTAATGTTCAGTAATTATTATTCGTCAAAATTGATAACGGGTTCCTCTGTTTCGGGGTTGATATCAATTTTCCAGCTTGTGAGCTTTGCGGCAAGGCGGGCGTTCTGACCCTTGTTGCCGATTGCAAGCGAGAGCTGATTGTTGGGAACAACAACTCTGCAGGAATGTTCTTCTTCGCTGAGAATTTCAACGGAGATAACGTCTGCAGGGGCAAGTGCTGCAGCAACAAATTCGGCAGGATTTTCGCTGTAACGGACGATATCAAGCTTTTCGCCGCCGAGCTGGTCAACAATCTTGTTAACTCTTGCGCCTCTCTGACCGATGCAAGCGCCTACGGGGTCAACGTTTTCGTCTGCGCTGTAAACGGCAATCTTGCTTCTTGAGCCTGCTTCGCGTGAAACTGATTTGATTTCAACCGTGCCGTCAAAGATTTCGGGAACTTCGCTCTCAAGCAATCTTCTTACAAGACCGGGGTGAGTTCTTGAAATTGTGGCTCTGGGACCCTTTGTGGCGTCTCTGACTTCAGCAATATAAACCTTAACAAGGTCGCCTTCTTTGAAGCTGTCTGTGGGCAGCTGTTCTGTGCGGAGAAGTCTTTCTGAAAGCTTGCCGATTTCAACGAATGCATCAAGAGTTTCAGGGTCAATCTTTGAAATTTTTGCAGTAACGATTTCCTGATTCTTGTTCTGGAATTCTTCTCTGATCTGGCCGTGTTCAGCCTCTCTGATAGCCTGGCGGAGAATGTGTTTGCCTTTTTCTGCAGCAATACGGCTGACTTCTTTGGTTTCGAGCTCAATTTCAATAATATCGCCTGCAAGGGCGTTCTTCTTGAATCTCTGAGCCTGCTCAACAAGCATATCTTCGTCAGGGTCAACGATTTCTGACACAACGTTTTTGCGAACAAAAACTCTCATATCGTTGTTTTCTTTGTCGATTTCACAAAAAACGATGTCTTTGTTGTTATAATCTCTTTTAACTGCTGTTACGATAGCTCTCTGAATGCCTTCAAGCAGAGCATCTTCCTGAATATTCTTCTCTTTGCCGAGAAGCTTGACTGCCTCAAAAAATTCGCTGTTGTTCATTTTTCTAACCAATCCTCTCTATAATTAACCTTTAATTAAAAACTGAAATCATCAAGTCTGATTTTGCTTGTCTCTTTTTTATCAAACACCATTGCGCCGCCATCTTCAAGGCGGAGAGTGATGGCGTGGCCGTCAAAATCTTCAAGAATTCCGTTGAATTCTCTCTGACCGTCAACCGCTCTGATGAGCTTGACTTTGATTTTTTCGCCCTTGCAGGCTTCAAAGTGAGCGTCACGCACAAGCTCGCGCTCGATGCCGGGGGACGAAACCTCAAGGCAGTAGCTCTGCTCAATGGGGTCAGCCTCGTCAAGAGGCTTATCAATTGCACGGCTCATATTTTCGCAATCCTCAATGGAAACGCCGCCGTCTTTATCAATAAAAATACGCAGGAACCAATCTGCACCCTCCTTGACAAATCTGATGTCCCAGATATCAAGACCGAGTTGCTCGGCAATGGGCTGTGCGATTTCCCAAACAGCCGCAACGGTGTTGCCGCCCTTACCTTTTGCCATGGTGAAATCCTCCTTTTTTCTTTTTGAGAAATTTGTTTTTTGCATAAACAAAAGAGCGGGTCGCCCCACTCTCATACAAAACTAAATCCTACTGTTGTTATTTTACCACAGCCCCTTTAAAATATCAAGCTTTATTTTTATAATTACATCATAATGCGGAATTTTCGTTAATTTTCGTATAAAATACATATTGATACAGCTCTGATTTAGGTATAAAATGATATAAAACAAAGCAAAAACCAAGGTGAATAACATGATTATCGACTTTCACACACACTGTTTTCCTGATAAAATAGCTTTAAAAGCAATGGAAACTCTCCGCCTGCGTTCAGGCATAACCAAACCTTTTCACAACGGCACAGCCGATTCACTGCTTGAATTGCAGAAAAATGACGGCGTTGATTATTCCGTTGTGCTCAACATTGCCACCAACGCAAAGCAGCAACGCAACGTAAACGATTTTGCCATCTCACTCAAAGAGGTTGAAGGAATAATACCCTTCGGCAGCGTTCACCACGAAAGCCCCGATGCCCTTGACGAGCTTGAAAGACTTAAAGAAAACGGAATAAAAGGCGTTAAGCTCCACCCCGATTATCAGGGCTTTTTTGTTGATGACCCCAATCTGTTTCCCATATACAAAAAAATCGGTGAGCTCGGGCTTATAACCGTCTTTCATTGCGGTTTTGATATCGGCTACCCTGAGCCCGTGCACTGTCCGCCCCAAAAGCTGGCAAAGGTTTTGCCGTATTTCGGTGATGCGCCCGTTGTTGCCGCCCATTTTGGCGGTTTGTGCGCACGCCCTGAAACACTTGAGCACCTTTGCGGCAAAAACGTTTATCTTGACACCGCTTATTGCTACGGTATGCTCACACCGAGAATGGCAAAAGAGCTTGTTGACCTGCACGGAGCAGATAAAATTCTGTTTGGCAGTGATGCCCCGTGGAATGCACCGTGGCAGGATATTGAGCTTGTGAAATGTTTCGGTCTTTCTGAAGAAGACGAAAAAGCAGTCCTCGGCGAAAACGCACGAAAACTGCTTGGATTATAATTATCTCAATTCATCAAGAGTGAGCTCATATGCAGGCAAAAACTCATCAATAAACACCTTGGCTTCGGGCAGGTCAAGTTTTTCGATGCTGACCTTAACCCCCTCACCTGCTTTGGTGAATTCCGTGTTGCCTGCCTTTTTTTCTTCAAGGCACTTGATATATGCGCTGATTTTATCTGCCGCTTTAACAAGCTTCCACAGCTCTTTATCTGCTTCATCGGCAATCAGAAACGGCGCAAATTCGCTTCTGAAATCTTCAGGCAACATATCAACAAGGCGTTTGCAGGCGTTATCCTCAACGGTTTTATAAGCCGCCCTGACCTCATCGCTGTAATACTTGACAGGGGTAGGCATATCGCCCGTTAAAGTTTCGGGCATATCGTGATAAAGACCGAGCAACGCCGCTCTTTCGCTGTTATATTTTTTGCCGAAACGCTTGTTGCCTATAACTGCAAGTGCGTTTGCAATAACCGCAACCTCAAAGCTGTGCTCGCTCAGGTTTTCGCTGTGCTCGTTTCTCATAAGTGCCCAACGGTTTATATATTTCATTCTTGATGCCATGGCAAAAAATCCGTTATTCATACTTCTCCTCCGAAAAAATACCGAGTTAATAAAAGTTTAACATAAAAGCCTTGCTTTTGCAATGCTTGTTATTATATACTTTTTGTGTAAAGATTTCAACATAAAGGAAACTGAAATGAAGCTTTGTCTTGCCTGCTTTAAAAAATGTGAAGATGACGTTAAAAGCTGTCCGCACTGCGGTTACGGCTCGGCCGCCTTCACTCAGCCGACAATGGCTTTGCCCATAGGCACGCTTCTTCAAGGCAGATATATGACAGGCCAGGCAGAAACCAAAACCGATGCCATTGTTTATGCCGCCCTTGATAAGCAGACCAAATCAACCGTTAAAATTGAAGAGAGCTTTCCTGCCGATAACGTTAAAGGCAGAAAAGGCAATGCGCTTATCTATAAAAACAGCGATGCCGTTGCAGAAACAAAGCAGGGCAACGGCGTGTTTTCAGAGAATAACACTTATTACACTGTTATAACACCTCTTGCCGCAAAGAAAAAGAAAGAGAAAAAGTCGGCAAGGTCAACGGCAAACAAAATTTTCAGGGTTATCGCTTATGCTTCAAGCTTCATCTGCCTGATTATCAGCACCGCTTTTCTGCTTGATTATTTTGTGATTGATAAAATCAGCCACCGCAAAAACTCAGACACGGTTCAGAGCTTGCTGCACAATGAGGTTACCACTCTCCCCGGTGTTGACCCTCTTGAAGAAATCAGAAAGAAATATCCCGGTGTCAATTTTCCTGACGGAATGAATCCGAATTTTGCAGAGCTTTATGCGCAAAACAATGAATTTGCAGGTCAGCTGACAATTGACGGTCTTTATTCGGAGGATGAACCGTTTGACTTTGCCGTTATGCAGACGGTTGATAACGATAAATACCTTACAGTTAATTTCTACGGTGAAAACAACAGATACGGCCAGCCTTATTTTGATTACCGCAACGGCATGAAAACTCTTGACCGCAACACGATAATTCACGGCCACAATATGCGCTCTGACGACACCGTTTTCGGCGGTCTTGAGCAATACAGAGACCCTGAAACCTTCAAAATGCATCCCATCATCAAAGTCAAAACGCTGTATGGCGAATACAATTTCAAAATCTATGCCGTTATCATAGTCAACGGCAAAACAGAGCAGGATAACGGCCAACGCTTCTATTATAATTTCGCAGATGCAACTGACGTTGAGTTTGCAAAATACCTCAAGGAGCTTGATAAACGCAAGCTTTACACAACAGGCGTTGAAATCACCAAATATGATAAAATCGTAACGCTTTCCACCTGCTGCTATGACTTCAAAGAGGCTCGCCTTGCCGTTATAGGCAGGCTTGTGCGTGAGGGCGAAGACCTGACGGTTGACACGTCGCTTGTTACCGTTAATCCAAGCCCCAAATTCCCTCAGGCTTATTATGATGACAGGGGTATTGCAAACCCATATAAAAACGATGAACACCTGTTTATGGTTCAGTAGGTGAATAAAAGTCTTGAAAATTGAATAAAATCAACAAAATTAACGGGTGTTTTTTGACACCCGTTTTTCTTCTTTATTGTTTACAAAAAATTTTTACTATGATAATATAAATATAAATATGTAACAAAGCAGGTGCATAAAATGAAAGCTAAAATTACTCTCGCCAAAGAATTCCGCATCGGCGATATTGATAAAAGAATCTACGGCTCGTTCGTTGAGCATCTGGGCAGAGCCGTTTACGGCGGCATCTATGAGCCCGGCCACCCCACAGCCGACGAAAACGGCTTCCGTCAGGACGTTATTGACCTTGTCAAAAAGCTGAACGTGCCCATCGTGCGTTACCCCGGCGGCAACTTTGTTTCAGGCTATAACTGGGAGGACGGCGTTGGCCCCGTTGAAAAAAGGCCGCGCCGCCTTGACCTTGCGTGGGGAACAACCGAGCCCAACACATTCGGCACAAACGAATTTATGAAGTGGTGCCAAAAGGCAAACGCAGAGTGTATGATGGCTGTCAATCTCGGCACAAGAGGCACAGAAGAAGCCAGAAACCTTGTTGAATACTGCAACCACAAATCAGGCTCATACTGGTCAGATTTAAGACGTTCACACGGCGTTGAAGAGCCTCATAACATCAAGCTCTGGTGCCTCGGCAACGAAATGGACGGCCCCTGGCAGATGGGCGGCAAAACAGCCGTTGAATACGGCAGAGCCGCACTTGAAGCATCAAAGGTTATGAAATGGACGAGTCCTGATATTGAAACAGTTCTCTGCGGTTCATCAAGCAGAAATATGAGCACTTTCGGCAAGTGGGAAGCTGAAAGCCTTGAAATCGCTTATGACAGCGTTGATTACGTTTCACTCCACCAATATTACGGCAACCACGATGACAATATTCAGAGCTTCCTTGCACGCTCGCTTGAGGTTGATGATTTCATCTATTCAATCATCTGCACCTGTGACTACGTTAAGGCAAGAAAACGTTCAAAGAAAACCATCAACCTTTCATTTGACGAATGGAACGTCTGGTACCATTCAAACAACGCAAAATTTGAAAAATGGAGCGAAGCACCTGCCCTGCTTGAGGATATTTATAACTTCGAAGATGCCCTCCTTGTCGGCTCGCTTCTTATCACCTTCCTGCGCCATTGTGACAGAGTTAAGATTGCCTGCATAGCCCAGCTTGTTAACGTTATTGCCCCCATCTTCACCAAAACAGGCGGCGGCGTTTTTGAGCAGACAACATATTTCCCGTTTATGCATATGTCCAACTACGGCAGAGGCTGTGCGCTTCTTCCCCTTGTTGACTGCCCCAAATACGATTGCAAAGATTTCACTGACGTTCCTTACATTGAAACAATCGCAACCTATGACGAAGAAAACGAAGAAATGGCAATTTTCTGCGTTAACAAGAGCCTTGACGAAAACGTTGTGCTTGACGTTAACCTTATGGATTTTGACGGCTATAAGCCCTGCGAATTCATAGCAATGGACGGTTACCACAAAAAGGATGAAAACTTCTTTGATAACATTAAGGTTAAGCCCCATAACAACCCCGTTCCCGCTGTTGACGGCACACAGATGACGGTTGAACTCAAACCCCTGAGCTGGAACGTTATCAGACTTAAGAAATAACAAAAAAGAATGCATCACCCGTTAAAGGTGATGCATTTTCTTTTTATTCACTTATCATTTTGTTCATCAGAACACGCATAAACAAGCCTCCCTGAACCGTTCTGTGGCGGAACGAAACCCATCTGCCGCTGACGGTGTCATACCAGTCACTCATAGGCACTCTTGACGGTGTTTCGTTATATGCGTCCCAAAGAGGTGCAACGTAATCGGCAAAAACCTTATCGTCTGAAGCCATTGAAGCAGTCCAGACAAGCCAGTCTGATTTTGTGTAATCCGCTCTGCTGTCCAGCGGCATACCGTATTTATTGAAACGCTTCATATTGTCGGCAATTTCGGCATCCATAAATTCCTGTGCAAAAAGTCCGCTCTTCCACGCTCTGTCCCAGACCATATTGTATTTCATCGAATATGAATCGGGGCGGTCAAAGGCAAGTCTTGTTGTGCCGTCAGCATTAACGGCGGTGTTCATCCAGTTTGCCGCCATTTTCTCTGCTTCCGCTCTGTAAAACGCGCTCTTTTCAGCATTGCCGAGCATATTCATAATCATTGACATACCCTGCAGACCCATTATCGCCTTGAGCGAAAGGTTGCAGTTATGAGCAAGGTGACCTGCAAAATCGTCGGTGCAGAGCTGGTGACCGGGGTCTGCGCCGTATTTAATAAGGTAACTGCACCATTTTTCAAGCAGCCCGAGGTGCTCTTTGGCGAATGAAGCATCTCCCGTTGCAAGAGCAACGTTTGCCTCCATAACAAGCATATTGCCGCATTCTGCAAAGGGCATCTGCCACTTCTCCTGATTGTCGCCGTAAACCTGACCGTTAAGAAGCGGATACTGACCCACGTCGTGTGGTGCAAAATCAAACTTCCACGCTTCGCTCTCGGCATACTTATAAACAGGGCGCATCATGCCCTTGACAAGCTCGGGGTTATAAAGAAGATACATCGGCGTTGAGGGATATGAAACGTCAACCGTTGCGGCACATCCGTTGGAGTTGCATTCCTTTGAAATATAAAGGATGTTGCCGTTTTCATCAAGCACAAGCTTGTGAGCCGCAATAACCTGACGGTATGCAAGCGAAAGAAGCTCTGCATATTTTTCACCGCCTGCGGCAAAAGCATCATCATAAAGCTTTTTTGAAAACGCTGTGCAGCGTTCACTCAAATCAGCATATTCCTCTGCTGCTTCAGCTATTGCATCAAGAATATTCTGACCGTCTTTGTTCCAATATGAACGCAGATGTTTGCCGAAATATTCAATGCTTTCAATATCGTCATACGCAAAGCAATAAAGCACAGATTTGTTTTCGCACAGCGGCACTGTGATTTTCACGGCATCGTCGCTCCATATCTTTGCAGCCGTGCCTTCTGCCTCGGCATTATCGGTTGCAAGATAAAGATAGCCCCAATCAATCCGCACCTCGTCACCGCTTCTGTTAAGCGGTTTCTGCACGGCGTTACCTATTTTCATAACAGTCAGCCCGTTATGAGTGATGTTTTCGGTAATAACAGGGCTGTCAATTTCTTCATCAAGGCATATATTTTCGCTTGCGGTAATACTGACGGATACGGAATGCTCTTTGCCATCCTTTGACTCATAGCTGATTTCAATATACGAAACAGGTCTTGTGAGCAAGCGGTAATCGTCAGGCAGAAGAGGAGAAAGAAGCTTGAGCCTGAGTGTGATTTTTTCGTTTTCAAAAACTGCTGTTGTGGAAAGCGCATCTATACCAAGTGAAATCTGAGGCATTTTTTTGATATCTCTGTGGTAACCGAGAAAAAGAAGCTCTTCACCGTCAATTTCGGCTGTGCCGATAATTGAATTTTCTTTGCCCGACCAATGCTCTGTTGCGGCAAAGTTAAGGCAGGAATCCGATGCCCAGATTGAAACAAACGGGTCAATGGTAATAAGCGGAACTGCAGGAGCTCTGAGTTTCATTTTGTCATCCTTTCCGAATGGAATTTTACCTGTTAATTATATAATATATCATCATACAAATCAATCTGAAAAACAAAAACTCCGATGAAAAATTATCGGAGCCGCTCAACTGCAACTTATTAATGCAATTTTCTGTTTATTGTGATGATTTTAACATATATAATGCCAAAATCACCGTTCAAATCGTCAGCTATGTTATTGTTTTGAATTTTTATATATGCTATACTGTTTGGCAGCGAATCAAGAAAGGTCAACGTTATGCAAAAGGATTACAAAAAAGGATTTTCTGACGGTATACCGATAGGCTTAGGTTATTTTTCGGTTTCTTTCGGTTTCGGAATTTTAGCTATGAGTTCCAAAATTTCCGCTTTCTTCGCATGGCTTATCTCCGCAACCAACCTCACCTCGGCAGGTCAGGTGGCAGGTGTTGAAATAATCGCCGCATCTGGTACGCTGGCAGAAATGATCCTGACTCAACTTGTTATAAACTTAAGATATTCTTTGATGGGATTTTCTTTGACGCAAAAGCTTGACAGCAACTTCACTACACCCAAAAGGCTTTTGGCGGCATTCGGTATTACCGATGAGATTTATGCCGTGGCAATCTCGCAAAAAGGCAAAATCAGCGCATCATATATGGCAGGACTGATAGTGATGCCTTTCATCGGCTGGACTTCAGGCACGGTTGCGGGCGCGCTGACCAACCAGCTTCTGCCCGACATAATCGCAAATAATATGGGTATTCTTCTTTACGGTATGTTTATTGCCATATTCATCCCCGTTGCCAGAAAGAGCAAAGCCGTTCTCGTTGCCGTTATCATTTCTGCCGCGGTGAGTGTGTTGCTGAAATACTTTTTCCCTTTTATAAGCAGCGGATTTTCAGTAATCATAAGCGCGGTTGTTGCCGCTGTTATCTGCGCCGCTTTTTTCCCCGTTAACGAGGAGGAAGAATTATGAGCATAATAATTTATATTGCCGTAATGGCAGGCGTAACATACCTCATCAGAATGATACCTTTTACCGTATTCCGAAAACAAATCAAATCCCGATTTATCAAAAGTATTCTTTATTATTTGCCCTATGCCGTGCTTGCGGCGATGACGGTTCCTGCGATTTTTTATTCAACAGGAAACATAAAAAGCGCAGTTGTCGGCACAGTTGTTGCCGTTGTTATAGCTTTTTTTGATAAGCCGCTGATAATCGTGGCTTTGGCGGCTGCGGCATCAGCACTTGTTGCGGACCTGATAATCTGAACAGGCTGAAGCAGCTAAGTTCCGTTGATAAGCAACGCTATATTCTGCACAAAAGCACTTCGCCTGAAGTGCTTTTTTCTTTGGCGTTATTTCTTTTTCGGGCATTTAACTCCGATTAACAAAAAAGAAACCCTGAATTCATCAGAGTTTCTTCTGGCACCCCCTACGCGAATCGAACGCATAACTAATCCTTAGGAGGGATTTATTATATCCATTTAACTAAGGGGGCTGATACCAAATTTAAAATGCCGCCCGTCGGGAGAATGGGATTTATTATTACGAGCGTAAGCGAGTAACAAGGTTCTGATGCAACGGCATCAGGTTCTTATTACGAGCGTAAGCGAGTAACAAGGTTCTGAT
>JAZNDY010000063.1:0-2991 GCA_045588295.1 Acutalibacteraceae bacterium | reverse complement strand
GTTCATTGCGGCATAGCTGATAACCGCAGAAAGAGGGATATCAAGCATCAAGCCTGAATTTGATTTGATTTCCGAAACGTCGGCAAGATATTCGTCCCAATATTTTGCAAGCTCTTCACCGGTTGTTACTTCAGGGTTAAGTGCATAATGGCGCAGTTTTTCAAATCCGTCGGCAGGGGAGCATTTGCCGTCTGCAAAAAGCGTTCCGCCAACGTCAAAAAGAATCATTTCGGGCTTTCGATTGTAAGACATATTCATCACCGCCGTATGTATAATGAATAATTATATCACATAATTTTTTATAATTCCACAAAAAATATATTTATATTAATCTGTCCGTCAGGTTGACAGTGTCGGTTGGTTTATTGTAAAATTAAAATAAAAAAACAAAGGAGAAAATATAATGGCAAAAATTCTTATCAGCCCCGGCAAATATGTTCAGGGCGCAGGCGAAATGAAAAAGCTTTATGATTACGCAAAGGGTTACGGCAAAAAGGCTCTTGTTCTTATCACCGAATCAGGTTACAAAAGAATAGGTGCAACCGTTGAAAGCAGCTTTGCAGGTCAGGATTTTGAGCTTGTTTTTGATTATTTCAACGGGGAATGCTCTAAAAATGAAATTAACAGACTCATTAAGATAATGGCAGAAAAAGGTTGCGACCTTGTAATCGGTATCGGCGGCGGTAAGATTCTTGATACTTCAAAGGCTGTTGCTTATTATTGCAAAACACCCGTTCTTATTTGCCCCACAATTGCTTCAACCGATGCTCCCTGCAGTGCACTTTCGGTTATTTATACTGATGACGGCGTTTTTGAAGAGTATCTTTTCCTTCCCGCAAACCCCAATATGGGTCTTATGGATACAGATATCATCACTGCTTCACCCGCAAGGCTTACGGTTTCGGGTATGGGCGATGCACTTGCCACTTATTTTGAAGCAAGAGCGGTTATGGCAAAGGATGCAGGCACCTGTGCAGGCGGCAAGGTTACCTGCGCCGCAATGGCACTTGCAAAGCTCTGCTTTGATACACTTATGGCAGAAGGTGTAAAGGCAAAAATTGCTCTTGAAGCAGGTGCTTGCACAGAGGCTGTTGAAAAGGTTATCGAAGCAAACACACTTCTCAGCGGTATCGGCTTTGAAAGCGGCGGACTTGCAGGCGCACACGCA
Source organism: Acutalibacteraceae bacterium (assembly GCA_045588295.1). GTDB lineage: Bacteria > Bacillota > Clostridia > Oscillospirales > Acutalibacteraceae > CAG-177. Next base: position 1,823 of record JAZNDY010000063.1, on the reverse strand, counting down.
ATCCACAACGGTCTGACTGTGCTTCCTGAATGCCACCACATGTATCACGGCGAAAAGGTTGCTTTCGGCACACTCACACAGCTTGTGCTTGAAAACGTTGACGGCGATGAGCTTGAACAGATTATCGGTTTCTGCATCGAACTCGGTCTGCCTGTAACTTTCGGTGAGCTCGGCATCACGGAAGTAACAGACGAAAAACTTATGGCTGTTGCAACAGCCGCTTGTGCAGAGGGTGACACTCTCCACAATATGCCTTTTGAGGTTACTCCCGAAAAGGTTTGTGCCGCGCTCAAAGCAGCCGATGCTTACGGCAGATATTTTCTTGGTGAATAATTAAAACAATAAAATTAACACAGGCTTACGTCGGTTACATTGCCGATATAAGCCTGTGTTTTTTAGTGTTTAATAAGTAAAAAAATATTATGTATTACGTTTTTTCTTAAAATATTTTGCAGCAAAAATAAGCAGCGCAAAGCCGATAATCGGAAAAATTGCAGTTACGAGCATACCTGCTTTGAGAGCTATCTGCTCTGTTGAAAGGTTTATCTGTGTGCTCAGTGTTTCAGCGATGTTGCTGACCTTGACTTTGTCAACAACAATGCCCAAAAGCTGAGGCGCAAGCGAAGCGCCAAAGTCGCCGCCTGCCGCCATAAGAGCATATGCCGCAACACCGACGCCGGGCAGGTTTTCTTCCATCATAATCAAAGTGCCGGGCCAAAGCATAGCGGTAAAAAGACCCGTTAATATGCAGGCAGCAAAAGCAAAATATGTGTTTGTTGAAAGACCTGCAATCAGATAACAGCAAGCGGCACACGCCATTCCGAGGGTAAGAGTGCGGATTATGTTTTTGCCGAATTTTGCATAGCTGATTCTTGCAACGCCAAGCAGGATTGCAAACATTGCCATGCCAAGGATATCGCCGATTGTTTTGTTAATATGCAGTGAGTTTTCCATAAAGCTGGAAATCCAGTTGCTCATTGCGTTTTCTGCGCAGCTGCCAAAGAAAATGCTGCCAACGCAAAGCGCAAGAGCAAAGCTTCTGCGCTTTGTGCCTTTTGTGCCTTCGCTGTTGCTTGAAACGTCCATTTCAGGCATAGGGGAGAGCATAAACATAACGGCGGCAATCACAGGCAGAGCTGCCCAGAAGAGAGTAAGATAAAACCAGTTTTCAGCTCCGAAGAAGCGCAGGAAAAGTGTGCTGATAACAACAACCGTAAACACACCGAAAGCATAGAGCGAATGAAGCAAACTCATATCCTTTTGAGGGTTATCGGAGGGTATTGCGGCAATAACAGGGCTCAGAAGCACTTCAGAAAGACCTGCCGAAACAGAAAAGAGGATAGTGCCGATAATCAGACCGGTATAGGCATACTGGGGCATAAGCTTGGGCACAACCGCATAAATCAGCATACCTGCCGAGGTAATCAGAGGCATAACCCTGACAACTTTTTTTACGTTGAAATATTTTGTAAAAACAGTAAAAATCAGGTCAACGCCAAGCTGAGTGCAGAAGTTTGTGAGAACAAGTGTGCCAAGCAAAGTGTAAGAAATGCCGTACATATCCTGAAGCGTTGCAAAAAGCAGCGGCGGCAGGCTGAAAATTGATGACATTGTGAAATAAGCCGAGTAGCAGGCAAATTTAGTGAGTTTAAAGTTTTGTTTTTTCATTTTCAACCTCTTTATCTGCAGCTTTCAACCGCAGCGTAAGCCATCTGCGGATAATCGGTCATTATGCAGTCTGCGCCGTTTAGAGCAAGATGTTTGATTTCATCTTCGCTGTTGATTGTCCAATACTGCAGGGCGATGTTGTTTTTGTGGGCATA
>JAZNDY010000062.1:0-3088 GCA_045588295.1 Acutalibacteraceae bacterium | reverse complement strand
AATCGGTTGTATCATAGGAATCGGCATTTTCGGGAGTGGATACAACTTCACTTTCAATCTTCCCGTCTTTCATTGTGATTACATAATCATAAATTGTGCCGTCAAGACCGTTAAAATCCTCTTTTGCGGTGTTAAGATGATTGAAATGCCAATCCATATAAGCTTTTACATTACCTGCATATTTTTCTGCATCATCAAGCAGAGCGAGTGCGGCAAAATCAGCAAAATATGGATTCATTGTCAGATTTCCGTTTGCTGAATATGTCATAGGAATTGCACCGTTCTCAAGCTGAAGTGATGCAAGCCACTTCGTTTCGCTTTCAAACATCTGCTTAAACAGCTGAAGCTGTTCCTCGGTTGCAGCTGCCTCAACAGGATCGAGAGGCTCAAGGTCGGGCGCATTGAAGGGTATTCCTAAAAGTGCCATAAGCGCAAGCTGAAGAGCCATAAAAAATGCTGCTATTTTTGTCATATTAATTCTCCTTCATTTTGGTTTATGGTTCAATTATATCAAGACGCATAAGGTGTGTCAATTAAAAAATCCCCGTTCCTGAGAACGAGGATTTCGTTTTATTAAAGGTTATAATACTTATCAAATTCAGCGGGATTAGGAATAGCAGCAAGCTGTCTGCATTCTGCACGCTTTGTTTTGATGAAGTTCTTGCTAAGCTCTTCGGGGAATACGCCGCCTTCTGTAAGGTAAGCATTATCCTTTTCAAGGCAGTCAAGTGCATCCTCAAGACATACAGGAAGACCCTGAAGCTTTGCCTTTTCTTCTTCGGGAAGATTGTAGAGGTTCATATCATAGGGGCCCCAACCATTTGCATGGGGATCAATCTTGTTCTTGATACCGTCAAGACCTGCCATAAGGATTGCTGCATAACAGAAATAGGGGTTACATGTAGCGTCGGGGTTACGAAGCTCAAAGCGGCGCTTGTCAGGACTCTTTGCGTAAGCAGGAATACGGATAACTGCACTTCTGTTTGAGGTTGCATAGCCAACAGTTACAGGAGCTTCAAAGCCGGGAACAAGGCGCTTGAATGAGTTTGTGCTGGGGTTTGTGATAGCGCAGAGTGAACCGATGTGCTTAAGAAGACCGCCGATGAAGTAGTGAGCTGTTTCGCTGAGGTGTGAATAGCCGTTATCGTCGGAGAATACGGGCTGTCCGTCCTTGAAAAGAATCATATGAACATGCATACCGCTGCCTGCTTCACCGTAGATGGGCTTGGGCATAAATGTAGCACTCTTACCGTACTTGAGAGCTGTGTTGTGAATGATGTACTTGATCATCATTGTAGCGTCTGCCATATGTACAACTTCGCCAAGCTGGGGTTCAATTTCAAACTGGCCTGAAGCAGCAACCTCGGGATGGTGGTAGTTGATATCAATGCCCATTTCCTTCATAAGCATACACATTTCGCTGCGGCATTCGTATGAAGTATCAAAGGGCTTTGCAATATGGTAGTTCTTCTGCTTGGGAACAATAACACCGTGACCTTCAACATCTGAGTTCCAATACGACTGCTTTGCATCAACTGTTGCACCGATGTATCTGCCTTCAACGCTCCATGTTACATCGTCGAAAAGATAGAATTCAAATTCGGGGAGAATCTTCATTTCGTCAGCAACGCCTGTTTTCTTCATATATTCAACAGCGGCCTTGATGATGTTACGGGGATACTGAGCGAGAGGACGGTTTTCGGGGGTATCGATAATCATTGCGTTACCGGTCATTGAAAGAGTAGGAATTGCGCAGAAGGGGTCGATATTTGCTGTGTCGGGGTCGGGAATGAATACCATATCGCTCTTTTCAACAACAGCATAGCCGTAGTTTGAAGCATCAAAGCCGATACCGCTTTTCATTGTATCTTCTGAAAAGTTCTCAGCAGGAATGGTAACATGACGGTACTGACCGTTGATGTCAACCATTTTGAAGTCTACCATCTTGATATCATTTTCTTTGATAATATCAAGAATGTCCTGAACAGTTTTTGCCATAAATAACACCTCATCTATAAAAATTTACAGTAGTAATATAACAAAGATTTTTTCTTTTGTCAACATAGCGCAGAAACTGCAGAATAAACAGACTACGACAGCAGCATATATATTTTTTACTTGCTTGAGTTTTGTGGATACAAGTCTTTGTATTTATACAGGGATTTGTATTCAGGTTGATTTGTTAGGTGAGTATGTGGTATAATTAATATCTCAAATAAAACTTTGAAGAGGAAATAATATGTTGAATGAAAAAGCCCTGCTTGAATTTGTAAAGCCTTATTATGTTGATAAAGATATAATGCATAACATGTGGCATATTGAGTTAGTGAGAAAAATGGTTGATAAAATTCTTTCTACCAGCAATTACAATGTTGATGAAGAATGTTTAACATTAGCAACTTATTTTCACGGTTTTATATATAGCGATGAAAAAAGAATCAAGCGATGGATGAAGGAACAGGGGTATGATAAAAGTACCATTGCTAAAACAATCAAAATAGCATGGGAATCTCAAAGAAGCGAAATTCCCGAAACCATAGAGGGTAAAATTTTACATGATGCTCATGTTTTAGAAGGCGGCAAGACTTATTTAGTTGTTAAAACACTAATTACAGGCTCTGTCAGAGGTCAATCTTTGATTGACACATTAAAATTTATGGAAAGAAATGTTTTAAATAAAAACAACTGTTATTTGCCCGAAACAATTCCGTTATGCGAAGAAATGAATAGATACACGAATAGTTTCTTTGAGGACATAACAGAGGGAATTAAATAAATTCCTGTTCATCTAACCCAAAAGGATGCGTTGCAATGTTTGATAAAGTCAAAAAACAAAAGAATTACATACAATGGATTCGCAGAAAAGTCGGTCATGAAAAAATTATTTTAGTTCACGCAGGCGGTTGTATATTCAACGAGCAAGGTGAAGTGCTGTTACAACGTCGTGGTGACTGTAATATGTGGGGCTTCCCCGGTGGTGCTCTTGAATTAGGGGAGACACCTGAGATAGCTGCCGTCAGAGAAGTTAAAGAAGAAACCGGCTTGGATGTTGAAGCAGGCAAGCTTATCGGTGTTTATACCGACACAG
>JAZNDY010000061.1:0-3903 GCA_045588295.1 Acutalibacteraceae bacterium | reverse complement strand
AAACGCGGAATTCAAGCACCTTATCAGTGCCGATTTCCCTTTGCTGAATGAGTGCCGTACCCGTAACAACAATGAAGAATTCCCACTTTGTGTTGTGCCAGTGCTGACCCTTTGTGATGCCGGGGTTGCTCACGTTAACGGAAAACTGGCCGCAGGAAGCGGTTTTGAGAATTTCTGTGAAACTGCCTCTTGCATCGCAATTCATCTTAAGCGGAATGCTCACCTTATCCTCAGGGAGATATGAAAGATAGGTTGAATAAAGCTTTTTGGCAAAGGAATTATAAGGAATCTCGGGCATAACAAGGGTTTGGCTCTGATTAACAAAGCTGTCAAGCAGCTCAACAATCTGACCGAGAGTCACTTTGTGGGTAACGGCAAAGCTGCAGAATTTGCCGCTTTTGGTTTCTTTGCCTTCAAGCGCATTGAGCATTTCATCAACAAAATCGTCAATGTAGAGAAGCTCAAGCTCAACCGAGGGGTCGTTAACGGTTATGGGCAAGCTGTTTGCCTTGTTGTGGCAGAAGGTGGCAACGGCGGAGTTATAGTTTGGTCTGCACCATTTGCCGAAAAGGTTTGGCAAACGGTAAACAAGAGCTTTTGCGCCTGTTTCTTTTTCATAATCAAAGAGCATATTTTCAGCCGTAAGCTTGCTTTTGCCGTATTCAGAGCCTGCAAACCTGCCCTCAAGCGTTGCCTGCACAGAGGATGAAAGCATAACGGGGGCTTTGTTTTCAGCCGCCTTCAAAGCGTTAAGCACAGTTTCAAGCACGCCGTAATTGCCCGCAAATTCGCTCTGCTCTTTGGGTCTGTTAACACCTGCAAGGTGAAAAACAAAGTCAGCCTTGCGGCAGTATTCGGTCAATTCCTGCAGAGTGGAATCAATATCGTATTCAAAAATTTCGTCAATAACGATTGAGGGGCGAGTTTTGTTTTTGCCCTCTTTTATGTTGCGCAGGTTTGCGGCAAGGTTTTTGCCTGCAAAGCCTTTTGCGCCCGTGATAAGAATATTCATCAAAACTTTCTCCAAACCATTTTGTTGACTATGCCTGTGTAGCTCTGGATAAGACGCACCATTTTGTCTGAAACGTGTTTATCCTCATAATCGGGCACGGGCAGGGCTGAATCGGCGTTTGCGGCAAGTGCCGTTGCGGTTTCAACCGCTTGAAGCAAACTCTTTTCGTCAATGCCTGCAAGCACAAAGCAACCCTTGTCAAGCGCTTCGGGGCGTTCGGTTGAGGTTCTGATGCAAACTGCGGCAAAGGGTTTGCCGATGCTTAAATAATAACTGCTCTCTTCGGGCAGAGTGCCGCTGTCAGAAACAACGGCAAACGCGCCAAGCTGAAGACGGTTATAGTCAGAAAAGCCAAGCGGCTCGTGCATAACGATTCTTTCATCAAGCTTAATGCCCGTTGCTTCCAGCTTCTTTCTGGAACGGGGGTGGCAGGAATAGAGAATGGGCATATCGTATTTTTCTGCAAGCGCATTAAGAGCGCTGAAAAGCGAAAAAAAGTTTTTGTCGGTGTCAATATTCTCTTCTCTGTGAGCAGAGAGGAGGATATATTTTTTCTCTTCAAGGCCGAGCTTTGCCAGAATATCGCTTGCAAGAATCTTCTCAAGGTTTGCCTCAAGAACCTCTGCCATCGGTGTGCCTGAAACGTAGGTGCGTTCCTTGGGCAGACCGCATTCGGCAAGATATCTGCGTGCGTGCTCGGAATATGCAACGTTAACGTCGCTGATGATATCAACAATTCTTCTGTTTGTTTCTTCAGGCAGGCATTCATCCTTGCAGCGGTTGCCTGCTTCCATATGGAAAATGGGGATATGCAGTCTTTTTGCGCTGATAGCGGCAAGGCAACTGTTTGTGTCACCCAATATGAGCAGAGCGTCGGGCTTGATTTCTTCCATCAGCTCATAGGAAGCGGCAATGATGTTGCCAACCGTTCTGCCCAGGTTTTCGCCCACGCAGTCAAGATAGACCTCGGGCGCATCAAGCTCAAGGTTTTCAAAGAAAATGCCGTTGAGCGTGTAATCATAATTCTGACCCGTGTGAGCAAGCACGGTGTCAAAATGCTTGCGGCATTTTTTGATAACCTCAGAAAGGCGGATGATTTCGGGTCTTGTGCCCACAATGATGAGGAGCTTAAGCTTGCCGTTATCCTTAAAATTAACGTTATATTTCATAAAATCACCTTAATCAGTCTGAAATGGCTTATGCGTTGAATTCTGCAAGTCTTGCGTTGATGTAATCAAGCTCAAGGAGCTTTGCTTTGACCTGCTCAACGTTCAGAATTGCGGTGTTATTGCTGTTGAATTCAGTCAGCTCGGCTCGTTTAACGTTGCCGTCTGTGAAATATTTATCATAGTTAAGGCTTCTGTTATCAGCGTGCACACGGAAGAAATCGCCCATATCCTCTGCCTTGGAGCATTCCTCGTTTGTGAGCAGAGTTTCAAACATCTTTTCGCCGTGGCGGATGCCGATTATTCTGATATCCTCTTTTTTGCCGCCAAAAAGCTCGCAGACAGCCTGCGCAAGCGTCAGAATTGTGCAGGCAGGTGCCTTGCGCACAAAGATATCACCGCTTTCACATTCCTTGAAAGCAAAGAGCACAAGGTCAACCGCTTCTTCAAGCGACATAATGAAGCGTGTCATATCGGGGCTGGTAACGGTAACGGGCAGACCGTTCTGAATCTGGTCAATCCACAGCGGAACAACAGAGCCGCGGCTGCAGAGCACGTTGCCGTAACGGGTGCAGCAGATTTTTGTTTTGTCGGGCGAAACGTTGCGTGCCTTGGCGGTGGCAACTCTTTCTTCAAGAGCTTTGGTGATGCCCATTGCGTTGATGGGGTAAGCCGCCTTGTCTGTTGACAGGCAGATGACGCACTTAACGCCTGCATCAACTGCGGCGGTGAGCACGTTGTCTGTGCCGATAACGTTTGTTTTGACAGCTTCCATCGGGAAGAATTCGCAGGAGGGAACCTGCTTCAAAGCAGCGGCGTGAAAAACGTAATCAACGCCCACCATTGCATCTTTCAGCGAATCAGGGTTGCGCACGTCACCGATATAGAATTTGATTTTATCGGCAACCTCGGGCATTTTTGCCTGAAATTCGTGGCGCATATCGTCCTGCTTTTTTTCATCGCGCGAAAAAACGCGGATTTCTTTTATATCTGTTGCAAGAAAGCGGTTGAGCACAGCGTTGCCGAAAGAACCCGTGCCGCCTGTTATGAGTAAGGTTTCACCTTTGAAATCAAACATTTTTATCATCTCCGTTAATCTGTTCTATGCAGGGCAGAACAGCGTTGCCCCAATCCTTGAACCAATGCTTGAGCTTGAGCGATTTTTCACCGTGTTCAACGGTGAAACGCAGAGCCGTTGTGCGGTCATAAAGCATTGTGTTGCCTGATTCGTCTTCATCATACAGAGAAATATCAACGGTATATCTTCCCGGCACAAGGTAAGAGGTGTCAAACCTGAATTCAGCCGAATTTCTGCCCTTGCCGTGCTTTAATTCGCCGCCGAAGATAACGCCGACGGGGGTTGTGTCAATGCCGTTCACAATCATTTTCATCAGCAGTCTTTCGTCTGCGTTTTCACTTTCCCACTCAATGCGGAAGGGGAAAACATCACCGTATTCAAGGTTGCAGCTTTCCGATTCATACATATGCAGATTTTGTAAAAGATGACGTTTGTTGCATTTTGGGTGGCGTATATCTTTTGATGTGTTAAAAAACGTGGTGTTGTCAAGATTTTTATCCTGCATATAAACGGCAATCGCCTCTTCGGTGGGGCCTTCAAAAGCAACCTGCCCGTGTGAAAGCACAACGCAGCGGCTGCAAAGGCTCTTGACTGTTGCCATATTGTGGCTGACGTAAAGAATGGTTCTGCCTTCTTCTTCAGCAACT
>JAZNDY010000060.1:0-1944 GCA_045588295.1 Acutalibacteraceae bacterium | reverse complement strand
ATGAAACAACAATTTATTGCCGGAGCGGAGCGTCGCTTTCCAAGCTTTGTCGCTACGCTCTGGATAATTCGCTCACGGGTCTTGAGTTTGCTTTCGGTATTCCCGGCACAGCAGCCGGTGCCGCTTATATGAATGCAGGTGCTTACGGCGGTGAAATGAAAGACGTTCTTTTCAGGTGTGACCATATCTGTGCCGACGGTAAAAAAGGCTTTTTTGAAGGCGATGAGCTTGATTTGAGCTACAGGCACAGTGCTTATTCAAAATCAGATAAAACAGTTACTGCTCTTTATATAAAGCTTGAAAAGGGCGATAAAACCGCCATCAAGGCAAAAATGGATGACCTTATGGGCAGACGCCGTGATAAACAGCCTCTTGAATACCCCAGCGCTGGCAGCACCTTTAAACGCCCCGAGGGTTATTTTGCAGGTGCACTTATTGAGCAGAGCGGTCTTAAAGGCTTCAAGGTCGGTGGCGCACAGGTCAGCGAAAAACACGCCGGTTTTGTTGTTAACGTTGGCGGTGCAACCGCAAAAGACGTTATTGCGGTTATTGACCATTGCCGCAAAACTGTTTTTGCAGATACGGGAGTAATTCTTGAGCCTGAAGTTGAAATTACGGAATAGGAGGGCAGTGAAATGTCATTTTCATCAGAAGTTAAAAGCGAACTTGCCAAAACTGAAAATCTTTTACCCTGTTGCTTCCATGCACAAGTCTACGGGCTTGTGCTTTTTGCTCATTTTTCAAAATATAACCTTTCAATAACAACCGAAAATACGGATGTTTTTGATTTATATTCATCATATATTAACGATTACTGCGGTGTTAATACATATATAAGCGACGGCAGCAACAAAAAGCTGACGGCTTACGTTAAAACTGATGAAGAGAAATCAAAGGTATTCGCAAAATTCGGCCATGATATTAAAGAAGCAACTTTGCGCATAAACAGGGCAAATATCAGCGAAGAATGCTGCAGTGCATCGTTTTTGAGAGGTGTGTTTCTTGCTTGCGGAACGGTTACCGCGCCCGAGAGGGGATATCACCTTGAATTTGTTGTCCCTTATAAAAAACTGAGCCTTGATTTTATATGTTTTCTTGAAGAGCTTGGTCTGGCTCCCAAATATATCAACCGCAAAGGTAACCATATAGTTTATTTTAAAGACAGTGAGAGTATTGAAGATATTCTTGCTATCATCGGTGCCCAGGATGCTTCGCTCTACGTTATGGGTATTAAGATTGAAAAAGACGTCAAGAATAAAGTTAACAGACGCCTTAATTTTGAGCTTTCCAATATTAACAAAACCGTTGATGCCGCAAACACTCAGGTTGAAGCTATTGAATATATTGAAAGAAAAGTCGGCATAAATTCATTGCCCGAAAATCTTCAGCAGATTGCCCGTTTAAGGGTTGATAACCCTGAAGCAAGTCTGCGTGACCTGGGTCAGCTTATGGATGAGCCTCTTTCGCGCTCAGGCGTTAATCACAGGCTCGCAAAAATAGTCAGTTATGCTGAAAAATTAAAGTCCGGAGGATAAAATGGCATTCACTCATTTGCACGTGCATACTGAATACAGTCTGCTTGACGGTGCTTGCAGAATCGAACCTATGCTTGATAAAATCAAAAGCATGGGTCAAACCTCTGTTGCCATAACCGACCACGGTGTTATGTATGGCGTTATTGACTTTTATAAGGCCGCCCTCAAAAAAGGAATCAAACCCGTAATCGGCTGTGAGGTTTACGTTGCTGCAAGGTCAAGGTTTGATAAAGTGCATGGCTTGGATAATGAGAGATATCACCTTGTTCTTCTTTGTAAAAATAACACAGGCTATAAAAACCTTATTAAACTTGTTTCCGAAGGCTGGGTTAACGGTTTTTACACCAAACCCAGAGTTGATAAGGATATTCTTGAAAAATACAGTGAGGGTCTTATAGCGCTTTCGGGC
>JAZNDY010000059.1:0-1871 GCA_045588295.1 Acutalibacteraceae bacterium | reverse complement strand
TCTCTTGAAGGGAGCGGGGTTGAATACAACGATTGCGGCATCGTCTCTGCTGAATGACTTGAGGTCGATGTCACCTGCGATATCCATGAATGCACGTTCAAAGATGCAGCTTGAAAGCTCTCTCGACTGTCTGTAACGGCTCATAACGTCTTCGTATACAACGTCTCTGCCGCAGGAACCGATGCTGTCGTGACCGTGATTCTGGAGAAGATAATTATATGAAAGGTCAATGAAATTCTGGGGATAGGGTGCACCTGCAAGAGATGCGAAAACTGCGAACGGTTCAGCGTAGTTGATGAGTCTTCTTTCTGTGTCGAAGTTTTCCTGTTTGATGTAAGTTCTTGCAGAAAGAATCCAGCCGCAGAGAATACTTACGCTGCCCTTGGTGTAGGGGTCACGCATTTCGCCCTTGAGCACGGGGGAGTTGGGATCAAAGTTGTCGATGATGCTCTGTTCCATTTCGCGCAGTGTGCTGTGGAAAACGTCAGCGTCGGGAAGCGCATTGTCAAGGTCTTTGATGAGCTGAACTTCTCTTGCATCGGGGCAGGATGAGTCATGACCTGCTGACCAGAAACGGTGGTTTGTGGTCCAGTCTGCATTCTGCTCTTCAATAGCCTGCTCTGCTCTTGCCTGAATGTTTTCTTTATGATATTCATAGAAAGGATGGGTGTACTGATAGTCGAGTTTCCAGTCTCTGTCGATGAGTTTGAAAACGCCGTTGTTATCATTCCAGACCATATCTCTGTTGTTTTCGTTTTCCTGATTGAAATAAACGGGTCTCTGAACAACGTACCAGATGTTGTAACGGGGTCTCTTGCCCAGACGTGATGCCCAGATTCTTGAGCCGTCGGGGCTTTCCCAGAAGAATTCGGAGCGTGGTGCTTTGTAGGTGTTTATACCTCTGTAAAATGAAGCGAAGTTGATGCCGAATCCCGAATAAATCTGAGGAAGCTGAGAAATCTGACCCCAGCCGAAGGGGGAGTAGCCTGTCTTGCTTATGCCGCCCATTTCCTTGCCGATTTTGTGACCGAGAAGCAGGTTGCGGATAAGAGCCTCGCTGCCGACGGTGAACTCATCGGGCAGGCAGAACCATGGTCCAACGGCAATTCTGCCCTCTTTGATATACTTCTGCAGCTTTTCTTTCTTTTCGGGATAAACCTCAAGATAATCCTGAATGGGCATTGTCTGTGAGTCAAAGTGGAAATGCTTGTAGTCGGGGTTCTTGTCAAGAATATCGAGAAGCATGTCCACCATGTAGCCGAGCATATGCTGTGTACGGCGGGCGGAGAAACGCCATTCTCTGTCCCAGTGGGTGTTTGATATAAAATGACACTGAATTTTTTTGTTGTCCATATCAATACTCCTTAACCTTTAATAATTTTCATGATTTCAGCAAAGTTGTTGCAGAAGTGTGAGCAAACAGCCTTTGTACCGCTTGATTCGATATTGCCGCCTGCGATACCGATTGTTGTGTAGCCCGCAAGACGTACCGAGCAAGCACCTGCACCGCTGTCCTCAATGCCTACAACTCTGTTTCTGTCGGCAAAAGCTTCGCCGAGACCTACGATTGAAGTTTCGGAATAAAGCCAGGGATGGGGCTTGGGTGAAAGCTCGCCGAGAGTACCTACACTGCCTTTACGCAGAGGAAAGCCGGCTGAAATGATTGCATCGTAGAAATCCTTGGGGTCGCCCATTCCGAGAGTACGGTATGCGGAGAGAATTTCGGGCCATGCTTTTTCATAAAGGCCCGATGTAACAAGACCGATTTTAACGCCCATATCCTTGAGCTCAAGAAGGAAATCCTTAACGCCCTCTGTGGGAGTGAATGCGCCTTCCTTGCCTCTGCCTGCCATGATTTCTTCCATTTCTCT
>JAZNDY010000058.1:0-2659 GCA_045588295.1 Acutalibacteraceae bacterium | reverse complement strand
TCCTTGATGATTTTGAAAGAAGATATGCAGAATTCATCACTTCCAAAATCGCTCTTTGCGAAAAATATGAAAAGGAATGCCTGCAGGTAAGCGTTTACAGAAAGCTTATTGAAAGACTCAACGGTCTTATTAAGCAGATTGAAACATTCTTCGGTCAGCTTAACGAGGTTGAAGAAAAGCTCAGCAGCGCACTTGCCGATAACATCAGCGAAACAAACGGTATCGTTGGTAAGACAATGTATATCTTCGGCGGTCTCAAAGAAAAAGAGTCTATTTATAAGACGCTTAACTTTGAGCTTGACAGAAGCAACGTTAAAATTAATATGAGCGTTATCAACGCTATTTACGGCAAGCTTTGCGCAGAAAAGAGACCCTCCAACCCCGAAAATGCAAAGTACCTCAGCGTTGGCGTTACAACCGCTTTTGTTAAGGAAACAATCGCTGCATTCAAGGATAAAGTTGATAACGATGCAAACAACAGCGAAAGAGTCAATATGGATATTTACACCGCTCTTTGCAAGGTGAGCGATGAAGAATTCAAGGCAAAAGGCGGCAAAGAAAAAGAATCAGGCGGCATTGAAGACCTTGATATCGTTACAGGAACAGTAAAAGCAAACAACGAAACCGCTCAGAGACACAGAGACGCATTTGTTGCCTGCAAGAACAAGCTCTTCAGAATGGCTGCTCCGTTCCTTATTCACGATAAGGAAATTTCCGACAATGAGCTCGGCACAAAAACCGCCCGTCCCAAGACCTTCTGGGGCTTCAGCCCTGACGTTGTTGATTCTTGCCCGTTCGTAGGCACAGAGCTCGGCATCAACGCTGACCTTCAGGCAGACAGCGCTTACCCCAAGAACGAGCTTTATTGCTACAGAGCTGTTTACGGCATGGAAGCTGCTTATATTCCCAAGTTCAACGAAATTAAAGGCGGTGACTATTACACCTGCTACGAATCCGTTATCAACAATATGGTAAAGGATGCTGAAGGCAGACAGGCTGAAAGAGCATACGTAAGAACACCTCACCTTGATAAGAACTGGCATAAGCTTCTTCCTTATATCACAGAAGAAAAGCAGAGACAGAACGAGCTTGAGTTCTTCTATGGCTTCTGGCTTGCAGTTGCTTACGGCGTAATCAAAACAGATAAGGACGGCAATCTTTATCTCAGACGCTCCGTTGACGGCGGCTACGGCAACTTTATTGATGACGACATTGCTCTTACATATAAGAACAAAGCTCTCACAAAGACCGACGTTATGAAGCTTATTGATATTCTTAAGGTTGACAAGGTGTTCACAGGCACGGATATCCCCGAGCTTGTTAAACGCTTCAACGAAGAAAAGGAAGAAATGGTTACATACGCAGGCACAGAAGTGCTTAAGGGTCTCACAACAAAGAAAGAAGACCTTAACCCCATCAACGTTGTTTCACGTTATAACGAAACACCCAGACACAACAAGTTTGTTTCTGCAGCCCTCATCGGTGCTCTTGAAAAGATTGCCGCCGAGCTTGCAGAAGGCTATAACCTTGAACGCACAGACAAACAGCTTGAAGAAGCTAAGTTCAGAATCTGCAGAAAGATTTATGATTCCAGCAAACGCACAAAGGGCAAGTCAGAAATCTTTGGCCGCTGGGAAGCTGCGTTCGATAAATATAAAATCAAGGAAGATTAATCCCGATTTGAATCTTCCCGGCAGTTAAGCATCACGATGTCTGAAGGTGCCTTCACAAGCACCTTCAGACAATCCGATTGATTGGGAGTGACGAATATGCATACTTTTTTCATTAATACATCAAAAAGAGAATTAAACGGGTATGACGTTCTTTTTGATATCCATTATGAGAATAAGACGCTTGTTTCAATGGAGTGCCTTATGTCTGATTGGTATGACAAAGAGAAAGGATATATTGCCTGCGTTAAGCAGATGAGCGATATGATTGACGGTCATGTCGAGCTTAATAATGCCTTTAACCTTATTTTGTATATCGATCTTCCTGAAAACAAAGCATATTCTTCAATTCTCAGGGACGCATTCCACGACAAAGAGCGTGACGAGTGCTGCCGCGCTATGCATATTCTGTTTACCCATATTATCAGTGAGTCAATCGTTCAGGAGCTTGCCGATTCAGGCAGAAGACCGCAAAACGTTCTGATTATGTTTGGCGAAGAAAAGAAGTTTGCGGATTTTGGCGTTGCCGCTAATGACCCGCGCAGACTTGGCGTAACAAGAAAACTGTTTGACTTTATCGGTCTGCCCAAGGCAGACGTTATTGAAAACATAGCAAAATCTGTTGACAGCAGTGATGCTGAAGATAAAGTTTCGGCATTCAGAGACCGGATTCTTCAGGTCTGCGGCGAAGAACTTGTTCCCGGCGTGCGCAGCAGATATCAGAATGCTTTGCAGTTCTGGTGTGATGAATTGATTAACGAAGCAAATATAGAAAAGGCAAACGATTATTTGTTTGACAGAATCAGCAACATCAACAGGGTTGAATCTGACAGAATAGGCATCGAAACCGTGTCTTGCCCCTATGATTGCTATGCGTGCAGAGTAAACAAAAGCGTTTTGTATCTGAGCGAGCTTAATATTGCTCTTCATCTGCTCAAGTGCGTTGATGCAGATTCCGTTTTTGAGCAGGGCAATGACGGACGCAAGGT
>JAZNDY010000057.1:0-10392 GCA_045588295.1 Acutalibacteraceae bacterium | reverse complement strand
CTTAATTACGATTATTCAGACAGACAGGTTGATATGATTCTTGCAGGCGGCCTTCTTAACTACACAAAAAACTCAGCTGAATAAGGAGAAAATAAAATGACTGAAGTACAGATTAAAGCTGCTCTTGAAAAGTTTGAAGCTCTTATCAGAGAACAGGACGCAAGAAGCGAAGCAATAAAGACACAGGGCGATTTTGTTGATTTTGCAAACCTCGAAAAGCTCACAATCGGCGTTTGCGGCGGTGACGGCATCGGCCCCATCATCACAAACGAAGCAGCAAGAGTTCTTGCTTTCCTTCTTAAGGATGACGTTGATGCAGGCAAGATTGAGTTCAAAACAATCGACGGTCTTACAATCGAAAACAGAGTTGCCGTTAACAAAGCAATTCCTGATGACGTTCTTGAAGAACTCAAGAAATGCCCCGTTATTCTCAAGGGACCCACAACGACCCCCCAGGCCGGTGATCCCTGGCCCAACATTGAAAGCGCAAACGTTGCAATGAGAAAGGCTCTTGACCTTTTCTGCAACCTTCGCCCCGTTAAGGTTCCTGAAGAAGGCATTGACTGGACATTCTTCAGAGAAAATACTGAAGGCGCATATGCAGTCGGTTCAAAGGGCATCAACGTAACAGACGACCTTGCTATGGACTTTGTTGTTACAACAACAGAAGGCTCACAGAGAATTGCAAGACTTGCATATGATTATGCAAGAAGAAACAACAAGGGCAGAGTTTCAATTATCCAGAAGGCAAACGTTATCAAAACAACTGACGGTAAGTTCCTCAACCTCTGCAAAGAAGTTGGTAAAGAATATCCCGAAATCATCACTGACGAATGGTACATTGATATCACAACAGCAAAGCTCATCGACAAGAAGAGAAGAACAGACTTCAAAGTATTCGTTCTCCCCAACCTTTACGGCGATATCATCACTGACGAAGCTGCTGAATTCCAGGGTGGCGTTGGTACAGCCGGCAGCGCAAACATCGGCAAAAAGTATGCTATGTTTGAAGCAATCCACGGTTCAGCTCCCAGAATGATGCGCGAAGGCCGCGGTCAGTATGCAGACCCCTGTTCAATGCTCCGCGCTGCTGTTATGCTTCTCTCACACATCGGCAAGCAGGCTGAAGCTGATAAGCTTGAAAGAGCGCTTGATATCTGTATGTATGAAGAAAAGAAGCTTCACATCACAGGCAGAGCTGACGGCGCAACTTGTGAAGAATTCGGCAACTACGTTATGGAAACACTTTCAGCCCTTTAATCAAATCAAATATAAAAGAAAGCACCGATGCTCTGTTAAGAACATCGGTGCTTATTTTTTATATTACATTAATATTATTATGACTGCGAAACGGTTTCTTCTTCAGCTTGAGCTTCAGGAGCAGCTTCCATAAGCTTTGCAAACATTTCACCGCTCATCTTTTCATTAAGGAAAAGTTCCTTTGCAATAAGATGAAGCTTATCCATATGCTCAGTAAGAATTGTTTCGGTTCTCTTATAAGCATCTCTGATAATAACTTCAACTTCAGCGTCAATTTCAGAAGCAATACTTTCTGAATAATTGCGAACCTGAGAATACTGTTTTCCCAGGAAAACTTCGTTATCTTCGCTTGTAAAAGCAATGGGGCCAAGTTTTTCGCTCATACCGTATTTGGTAATCATATTTCTAGCAATTTCAGTTGCACGCTGAATATCATTTGAAGCGCCGGTTGAAATATCGCCAAGAACAAGAGCCTCAGCCACACGTCCGCCCAAAAGGCTGACAAGCTTATCAAGCATATCGTTTTTAGTAGTGTAGGTTTTATCTTCAGTAGGTCTGTAGAGGGTATAACCGCCTGCAAGACCTCTGGGAATAATAGATATCTGATGAACAGGATCTTTATTTTCAAGGAAATAGCTTGAAACCGCATGACCTGCTTCATGATAAGCGGTAAGCTTCTTTGCCTTCTCGTTCATACGGTTGGATTTCTTTTCAGTACCAACTTCAACCTTGAGTGCAGCTTCATCAATTTCATCCATTGTGATTGCTTTCTTGCTTCGTCTTGCAGCAAGAAGAGCAGCCTCATTAAGAAGGTTTTCAAGGTCAGCGCCCGTATATCCGACTGTTGCATGAGCAACGTTCTTAAGGTCAACATCGGGGCCGATCGGCTTACCTTTTGCATGAACCTTAAGAATCTCTTCTCTACCCTTAGTATCAGGATAATTAACTGTTACCTGACGGTCAAAACGGCCCGGTCTCAAAAGCGCGGGATCAAGGATGTCGGGGCGGTTTGTTGCTGCAATAACAATAACACCTTCATTTGCACCGAAACCGTCCATTTCAACAAGCAACTGGTTAAGAGTCTGTTCTCTTTCATCATGTCCGCCACCCATACCTGCTCCTCTGTGGCGGCCAACAGCATCAATTTCATCAATAAAGATGATAGAGGGAGAGCTTTTCTTTGCCTGATCGAAAAGGTCACGAACTCTGGAAGCACCAACACCAACATACATCTCAACAAAATCTGAACCTGAGATTGAGAAGAAGGGGGCATTTGCTTCACCGGCAACAGCTCTTGCAAGCAAAGTTTTACCTGTACCGGGAGGGCCAACAAGAAGAACACCCTTAGGAATTCTGGCGCCGAGAGCATCAAATTTTGAGGTGTCCTTAAGAAACTCAACAATTTCGGTAAGTTCTTCTTTTTCTTCATCAGCACCCGCAACGTCAGCAAAGGTTGTTTTGCGTTTTTCATCCTTGGCGTGCTTGATTCGTGCTTTACCAAAGCTCATTGTGCGGTTATTCTCGTTGTTCATTGTCTGGCTCATTCTTCTGAACATAAACAGAGTCAGACCGCCCATAACAAGAAGAAGTAACAAAGTGGGCAGAATGTTATAAAGCCACTCACCTGTTGAACCGCTGATATATTTAGCTTTAATTGCAGCATCCTTATGCTCACTGTTATATTTCATAATATCATCGTGAACATCATCAATAAACATGCTGACACTGGGCACGGTGTATGATTTCTCTTTTTCATCACCCTTAAGCTTATAAGTCAGCGCACCGCTGCTGAGATTAAGGTTATATTCGGTTACGTTAAATTCTTCAAACTGAGAAACGACCTCATAATATTCAAGTTTTTCTTTATTCTGCGCACCGGCAAAAATAGTAATACCGCCGATAATCAAAGCAGCGATGAGTATATATGGCAAAAAGGTGAGAAACTTCTTTTTGCCTGTTTTTTTGTTCGGTTGTTTGTTGTTTTTAGTATTCAATGTGAATAATCACTCCTTAAGTTATATTTCCCCGATTATTCGGAATATATCTCTCTTTTAAGAACACCGATATACGGAAGATTTCTGTATTTTTCGCCGTAATCAAGACCATATCCGACTATAAATTCATCAGGCACCTCAGCACCCGAATAATCAGCAATAAGGTCAGGCACAACTCTTCTTTCCGGCTTGTCAAGCAAAGTACAGATTCTGATGCTGCTTGGATTTCTGCCTTCAAGAATACTTTTTAAATATCCGAGTGTTCTGCCGGAATCAAGAATATCCTCAACAACAAGAACATCTTTGCCCTCAAGGTTGATATCAAGGTCTTTAACTATTTTAACTACACCGGATGACTTGGTGCCGTTCTGATAACTTGAAACGCACATAAAATCTATTTCGCACGGCACGGTGATAGCTCTCATAAGGTCTGCCATAAAGATAACAGAGCCTTTGAGAACGCTGACAAGCAAAAGATTTTTATCTTTATAATCTTCACTGATTTGTTTGCCGAGTCTGGCAACAATCCCGGCTATTTGTTCCTCGCTGTAATAAATCTTTTCAATTGAATTATTCATACTATGTGTCCCTTCCGTTATTCTAACGGTTGATATAAAGTGCAAGAACATTTTTGGTTTCTGCATCGATCTCAACACGTGAATCAACACCCACACTCTCAACAAGCAAAACACCTGAATCATCCGCCAGAATAACAAGACTGTTGCGTTTTTCCGGCAAAATCGCAAGCTCATTGAAAAGCTTTTTAAGAGTTTTTGAACATCCTCTTTTTTTGAGCTTTATATAATCGCCGTTAGCACGGCTTCTGAACAACATATTACCTTGAATTTTATCATAGTCAATGTAATAAATTAATGTATCTTTTGAAACATTTTGTAAACAAATTATTTCATCGGCAGGTTTTATGGCAGAGAAAACTTCAGTGTTACCAATTTTAATTAACCCCTCACAAAAGGGAACAGGTTCAAAAGAAGTTTCTGCATCCTTTGGAAATTCAAGTTTACCGCTTCTGACTCTTACATTAAATCCGCCATTGATTTGTCGTGACCCACCCTGCGAAATAATCGTACAGATTTCATCAACACTGAGCCTTTCAGGAGTTATACCGCATTCAGCTTCAACAATTCGTATAACAGCACGTTTTTTTAAAGAAACGTGGGCATCGTTAAGTATCTTTGCGTTATATCCGTCAACAGTTTTTGATTCTGAAACAAGTTTATCTGCGAGTTCCGCCAAAAAGCATTCATCTTCTCTCAATGAATCAATACACCTTGAAGCGGAAATCTCAAGAGCCGGATTAATCTGACGGAGTTCTGTCAAAACGTTGTGTCTTATCCTGTTGCGTGAATAGCTGACATCTGCATTTGTTACATCAGTAACATAAGGAACGGCGTTTTCTGCACAGAAACACTCGATTTCATCTTTGGAACAATCAATAAGCGGTCTGATAAAATTATCTCTGACCGGAGGAATTGAACCCAAACCTCTTAACGCACTGCCTCTTGTGAAATTAAAAAGAAAAGTTTCAGCTTTATCTGTGGCATTGTGAGCTGTTGAAACCAATACATCTTTACCAAATGAATTAAAAAAATCATATCTGATTTTTCTGCCTGCCTCTTCAAGACCAACGCCCAAGCGTTTGGATTCTGCAATAACATCAGCTTTCAGGGTTTCAACACTGATACCGATTGCCTCGCAATAATCTTTGACAAAACGTTCATCCGCATCAGCTTGCTCCCCTCTTATACCGTGGTTAACGTGAGCTGCTTTCAGTTCGAAGCCATAGCGCTTCTGCAAGCTTTTGAGAATAAATAACATTGCCATCGAATCACTGCCGCCGGAAACTGCAGCAACAACCGTTTTGCCTGAAGCGATCATATTATGTTTATCAATGGTGAAAACAACCTTATTAATCATCGTAAGTCTTTTCCAGAGCAAGAACAAGCGTATGCTCTGCATCCCAGGCAAACTCAACAGTTCCTGTTTCACCGTGTCTGTTTTTGGCAACGATTACTTCAAGAATGTTTACGTTTGACTGCTCCTGTTCCTGTTCACCCTCATCTTTCTCACCCTTATAATAACCGGGTCTGTAAAGCATCATAACAATATCAGCATCCTGCTCAATTGAACCTGATTCACGAAGGTCTGCAAGCTGCGGTCTGTGAGATTTTCCTCTGCCTTCAGTTCCTCTGGAAAGCTGTGCGCAACAAACAACGGGGATATTAAGGTCCTTCGCCATCATCTTAAGACCTCTTGTGATTTCACTTACTTCCTGAACGCGGTTTTCGGAACGGGTGCTGCCCTTAATCAGACCGAGGTAATCAATAATAACGCAATCAACACCGCCAAGACGCCTGATTTTAGCTTTCATTTCGGGTACGGTGATTGTTGAAGTATCATCAAAATAAAGCTCACAGTCATTTAATGCGCTTGTTGCGTTACCAAGCTTTACCCACTCATCAGGTGTGATATTGCCGTTTCTCATCTTCATGCTGGAAACCCTTGCTTCCGTGCCGAGAACACGCATTGCAAGCTGTTCCTTTGTCATTTCAAGTGAAAAGAACAAAACCTTTCGTTTGCCGATTGCAGAAACGTTACGGGCAAGGTTGAGCGCAAAGCTTGTTTTACCCATTGCAGGGCGGGCACCGATAAGAACAAGGTCAGAGCGGTTAAGACCCGTAAGAACCTTGTCAAGGTCAGCAAAACCGGTTGTATAACCTTTATAAAGATCCTTATCTTCGCCTGTCAGTTTCTGCAAGCGGTCATAAACGTCGTTAACAATGATGTCACGCAGTTTTGACGGTGCATTTGACGTCTTGCCCTGACGAATGTTATATATCTTCTGCTCAGCATTATCAAGAAGTTTATCTGCAGTTTCTTCTTGCGCCACAGCCATATCAATTGTTTCGCTTGAAATATTGATAAGGGTACGGATATAAAATTTTTCTCTGACAATTTTTGCATACATCTCAATATTGGATGTTGACGGAACCATCTGAGCAAGCTCAAAGAGATAGTTTCTGCCGGCAGAATTGTCATACACCCCCTGCTGAACAAGCTGTTCAAGGATAATAAGAGGGTCTATTTTTGAGCCTGTGCTGTCAGTCAGAAGCATTGCGGCAAAAATCGCCTGATGCTGCGGTAAATAAAAAGATTCCGGATTTATGTATACCGCAGCCTGTGAAAGGCAGGATGGGTCAACAAGAATGCTGCCAAGAACTGCCTGCTCCGCTTCAAGACTGAAAGGCATATTAATATTTTCGAGTGAAAGAATACCGTTTTCAGCCACAATTATTCTCCGTTCAGTTTAATTATTCGCCTACTCTGACAAACATTGAGGCACTGATTCCGTTATAAAGCTTAACTTCAACGGGGTATGTGCCGAAGGCTTTTATGTCTTCTACAACAACCTTGCGCTTATCAAGCGACACTCCGATTTCTTTTGAAACGGCAGCCGCAACGTCCTTAGCTGTTACGGAACCGAAAAGCTTGCCGTTAGCTCCGGCTTTTGCCGAAAGTTTAACGGTTTTCCCCTCGAGTTTTGCGGCATTTGCTTTTGCTGCAGCAATTTCAGTATCGATACGGTGTTTTTCTGAAGCTTCTCTGTTTTTAAGCTCGCTCATTGCCTGTGAATTAGCTTCCATAGCAAGTTTCCTGGGAAAAAGGAAGTTTCTTGCATAGCCGTCAGACGTGTTGACGAGCTCGCCTTTTTTGCCAAGACCTTTAACGTCCTGAATTAATACTACTTTCATATTTTTATCTCCTTAATGAATTACGAATTTAATGCGCAAAAATCGTCTATTGCCTTGCAAAGCGCAATTTTTGCATCATGAAATGAATAGCCTTTGAGCTGGCACGCAGCCATAGTCTGATGGCCGCCACCGCCAAGTGCCTCCATAATAACCTGAACGTTCATCTCGCCAAGACTTCTTGCGGATATATTAACGGTATCGTCACTTTCAAACATAACGAATGAAGCTTTGATGCCCGTTACGTTTAAAAGGTCATCCGCCGCCTGTGCTGTAACTATTCTTATGTCATCAGTTTCAAAATCTGCCACAGAAACCGCACAGGATTTATAGCTCTCTGCATTTGAGATAACTCTGTTACGCATTCTGCTGACGTCAATTGAATTTGAAAACAACTTTTTGACGCTGACTGTATCTGCACCTTTCTCTTTAAGAAAAGCTGCGGCTTCGAATGTTCTGACGCCTGAACGGATAATAAAATTCTTTGTATCAAGCATTATACCGGCAAGTAAAGCTTCAGCAACGTTTCTGTCAACAGAGATATCATTGCCGATATACTGTAACAGCTCAGTTACCATTTCACTTGCCGAAGAAGCTGCAGGGTCGTGGTGAAAAATAACAACGTCATCAATGTCAGTAACCGAGCGCCTGTGATGGTCAATAATCACACGGCGTTCAACCTTATTATAAACAGAAGGAAATTCCATCAAGCTGTCAATATGAGTATCAACAACAACAACAAGCGTTTTGCTTGTGATAAGTTCAAGTGCTTGTTTTTCACCAATAAAAAGGTGACCTTTGCCGTTCAACTCAAGCCTTTTAATAAGTGAAGCTGCAAGAGATTTTTTCATATCGGTTGCAATGTGAACGGGAATGCCGAGCGATTCCGCAGCACAAGCAATACCGACAGAAGCACCAATCGCATCAAGGTCCGTATGATTATGACCCATAACTATAATATTGGAACTGCTCTTAAAAAGGCCTTCAAGAGCGTTACCGACAGCGCGGCTTTTAACCTTTGTTCGCTTTTCAGAGCTTTTTGAAACACCGCCGAAGAAATCATAATCATCAGCTTTTTTAAAAGCTACCTGGTCACCGCCTCTTCCGAGAGCCATTTCAATAGCTTTTCTTGCTTCTTTTTCACACTCTTTAAAACTTGAGCCGCCCGAAACACCGATTGACAAAGTTGAACCGATTTTCTTTTCTTTAAAAGTAAAGTTTCTGATTGTTTCAAGAATAGTAAATCTGTCTTCAATCATTTTGGTTACGTTTCTTTGCTCGGTAAATATAAGATATCTGCCGTTAGTTATTTTTTTGAGTGTGCTTCCGTATGATTCAGCCCAATTGTCAATTTCAGCTTCAATTCGGCTTCTGATTTCCGTTCTTTCGCTGTCACGGAATTCTGAGCGTGAATTATCAACATAGTCAAGTTCAATAACAAGAGCATAAGGTCTGGTGTTATAATATTCTATTTCAGCTTTTTTGAGTTTTGTGTTATTAAGATAGAAAAGGACGTAATAATCCTGTTCCTTATGCCTGAATGTTTTTGAAAAAACAGAATAATAACGGTTCTTCACAAATACGTTAGATTCATTTTCTGCAATGATATTATTGAAACCGATACCGTTATTAAACTGATCAACGTTACTCATCTGGTTAAGTTCGCCGCCGACTATTTCATTGCAAAACTGTTTGCTACACCATTTTATGTAGCCCTGCCCGTCGCAAACAGCAACAGGCAACGGATATGAATCAAGCACTTCAGCTTTTGAAAAATCAAGATTTGAAGATGCCGATTCCATAAACTTTTTGTAACGGTGCGCTGATGAAACAACTCTGTAAATTGCAAACCCCGAAACAGCAAGAACAACAGCAAACTCCGCAACAGCCAACCACGGTTCAAAAAAAGCTGTAAGGCCAACGAATATGACTGCAAAAACAACTGATAAAACGATTAAAAGCTTGTCATACCAAAAACCTTTAATTTTCATTTAAACCTCCATAATAATGGGAAGCACCATCGGACTGCGTTTGGTCTGTTCATAAACAAAATGAGAAACAGAGTCTCTGAGCTTACCCTTAATGGCATTCATATCATTTATATTGCTGTAATAACAGTTTTCAAGAGATTTTTCAGCAACTTTTCTTGCAGACTCAATCAGCTCTTCAGCTTCTTTAACATAAACAAAACCTCTGGAAACAACTTCCGGACCTGCTATAAGCTGACCGGTTTCATAATCAAGCGAAGCAGTGACAACTATGATGCCATCCTGACCGAGATGCTTTCTGTCACGCAAAACAACACTGCCGACATCTCCGACACCGTAACCGTCAACAAAAACCTTGCCGGCAGGTACGGGAGCACCGTTTTTAATTGAACTGTTTGTGATTTCGGCAACGTAACCGTTATCCGCAATAAAGATATTATCTTTTTCAATACCCATACCTTCAGCAAGCATAGCGTGCTTACGCAGATGCTTTTGTTCACCGTGCACAGGAATAAAGTATCTGGGTTTAACAAGACCCATAATAAGTTTCAATTCTTCCTGACAGGCGTGACCGGAAACGTGAACGTCATACATTTTTTCATAAATAACCTCTGCGCCAAGCTTAAGCAGCTCGTTAACAACCTTACCAACGGTTTTTTCGTTACCGGGAATAGGTGTTGCAGAAATAATAACGTAATCATTAGGACAAATTTCAACTTTTTTATGGTCAGAAAACGCCATTCTTGAAAGCGCCGACATCGGTTCACCCTGGCTGCCTGTTGTGATAATTACAAGACTGTCTGCAGGATATTTATTGATTAAATCCGCATTAATAAGAACGTTTTCGGGAATATTCAGATAGCCGAGCTGTGCACTGATATTAACAACGTTTTCAAGGCTTCTGCCCATAATGGCAACCTTTCTGCCCAAAGATGCCGCAACGTTAATAATCTGCTGAACTCTGTGGATATTGGAAGCAAAGGTTGCAACAATAATCCTGCTCTTGCCTGCTCTTCTGAACAGAACGTCAAACGATTCACCGACTTTTCGCTCGCTTTCGGTGTAACCGGGTCTCTCGGCATTGGTTGAGTCCGAAAGAAGAGCAAGCACCCCTTCATCACCAAGCTGAGCGAAGCGCGAAAGATCAATCATTCCGCCGTCAATAGGTGTGCTGTCAATCTTAAAATCGCCGGTCTGAATAACCGTACCTGCGCCGCATTTAATTGCAAGCGCAATCGCATCGGGGATTGAATGATTAACGTGAATCATTTCAACACTGAATTCATCAAATTCAACTACGTCACCGGGCGCAACTTCATAGAGTTTTGCATTTGAAAGAAGACCGTGTTCCTTAAGCTTACCCTGAATCAAACCGATTGTAAG
>JAZNDY010000056.1:0-3040 GCA_045588295.1 Acutalibacteraceae bacterium | reverse complement strand
TGCCCACAAAATGAATCAGGGCTATAACTCGGGTAAGGGCAAAATAGGTGAAAAGCTTGACCGAGCCTTTGAACGTGAATACGGCAACGGCATCAATATGATGTTCTGGGGAATCGGTAACCACGGCGGAGGCCCCTCAAGAGAAGATTTGCAGACCATTGCCGAATATATGAAAAAGCATTCAGATAAAGGCATTGTGCATTCCTGGTGCGAAAAATATTTTGACCGTATTGATAAATCGGCTCTGCAGACCTTTGATGAATCTATCAATTACACCATGGTTGGTTGCTACACCTCAATGGTGCGTATCAAGCAGGCTCACAGACGGCTTGAAAACAACCTTGCTCTTTGCGAAAAAATGCTTGCTTTGAGCGGTGTCGCCTATGATAAAACCGAGCTTGAAAGAGCAGTTAAGGCTCTTCTTTTCAATCAGTTTCACGATATTCTGCCCGGTTCAAGCATAAGGGCGGTTGAAGAGGACAGTCTGCGTATGCTTTCTTACGGCGAAGAAATCACAGAGAAATATAAGACCAAAGCTTTCTTCAAGCTTTGTGAGGGACAGCCCAAGGCAAAAGAGGGTGAGATTCCCGTTCTTGTTTTCAATCCGCATCCTTATAAAATTGTTCGCGACGTTGAAGTTGAATTCCAACTTCAGGATCAGAACAGAAACGATAACGAGGTAACAATCGTCAGGGTTAAAGACAGCAACGGCAATTATCTGCCTTCACAGAACGAAAAAGAAGCCTGCACTTTCAGCCTTGACTGGCGTAAGAAAGTTTGCTTCAGAGCGGAGCTTGAGCCTATGAGCATCAACCGTTTTGACTGCGAACTTCACATTGAAAACCACATATTCCGCCCGATTGCGCCCTGTGAACAGACGGATGAGCATTTCACGTTTGATAACGGTGTTATGCAGGTGCTTATCAATAAAAACACGGGTCTTGTTGACAGGTATTGTGTCAACGGTGTTGATATCTTGAAAAAAGGCAGTGCCAAAATAAACGTGTTTAAAGATAACGAAGACCCCTGGGGAATGCAGGTTGACGGCTTTAACGAAAAAATCGGTGAGTTTACTCTTTTAAGTAACGAAAAGGCAAATGCATTCAACGGCTATCCCGAAGAAACGCTTGCCAACGTCAGGGTTATTGAAAACGGAGACGTTCGCCTTAAAATTCAGGCGGTTCTTGCTCACGAGGATTCTTTTGCAGTTGTTACTTATACTTTGCCTAAAAACGGTAATTATATTGACGTTAAAATCAGAATGCAGTCCAATAACAGCAGCAGATTCTATAAGCTCACTTTTGATACATTTATGAACGCACCCGAGTTTTGGGGTCAGACGGCATTCGGCACAGAAAAGCTTCGCACCGAGGGCAAAGAAGCCGTTTATCAGAAATGGTGCGGTGTTTTTGAGGGCAAAAAAGCCTTTGCCGTTATCAACAAAGGAACTTACGGCGGCAGCGTTGACGGCAGCGAGCTTAATGTTTCTCTTTTGCGAACACCCGTCAATTCCGCTCATCCTATCGGTGACAGACCGCTTGCTTACGGTGACCGCGCGCATGACAGAATCGATATCGGTGAGCGTGAGTTTGAATACAGAATAGCCGCAGATGCCGCAAACATTGATATGCAGGCGGAGGAGTTCAATCAGGGCATAATCGCTCTTTCGTTCTTCCCCTCGGGTGCAAACGAAAAGAAGAACACAACCGTTTCGCTTAGTAACAAAAAGATTATTCTCTCAAGATTCAGCAAAGACGGAAACGCAATCAAAATCCGTCTTTATAACGCATCAGCATCAACAGAAAAAGCAGAGCTTAAAATTGTTAACAATTGCTTTGCAATTGATTTCGGTGCGTTTGAAGTTAAAACTTTCATTTATGAAAACAGCATACTTACCGAAATCGAAATGATATAAAAAAAGCCGCAGTAATTATTACTGCGGCAATTTTGTTATAATCAGATAAGAGAGTTGTAAAGAGCTGTGATTTCTTCAACGCTTGTGTCTCTGGGGTTGCCGGGGCGGCAAGCATCGTCAAACGCGCTCTGTGCAAGGAAGGGGATATCTTCTGCCTTAACGATTTCTTTGAGGTCAGCAGGAATGCCAACGTCGATTGAAAGCTGCTTAACGGCATCAACAGCTGCCTTGCGTGCATCTTCAATGCTCATTGCATCTGTGCCTTCAACACCCATTGCTTTTGCGATATCTCTGTACTTATCGCCTGTTTCGGGTGCGTTATATTCCATAACTGTGGGCAGAATGATAGCGTTAGCAACGCCGTGAGGTGTGTCATAAAGAGCACCGAGGGGGTGAGCCATTGAGTGAACGATGCCAAGACCAACGTTTGAGAAGCCCATACCTGCGATATACTGACCGAGAGCCATACCTTCTCTGCCTTCGTCTGTGTTTGCAACAGCACCGCGGAGGCTCTTTGCGATGATTTCGATAGCCTTGATGTGGAACATATCGCTCATTTCCCAGGCACCCTTGGTGATGTAGCCTTCAATAGCGTGTGTGAGAGCGTCCATACCTGTAGCTGCGGTAAGACCTGCGGGCATAGTTGACATCATATCGGGGTCAACAACTGCAACAACGGGGATATCGTGAACGTCAACGCAAACCATCTTTCTGTTGTTCTGAGCGTCTGTGATAACGTAGTTGATTGTTACTTCAGCTGCTGTGCCTGCTGTTGTGGGAACAGCAATGATGGGCACGCACTTGTTCTTTGTGGGAGCAACGCCTTCGAGTGAACGAACGTCATCAAATTCGGGGTTAGCAATGATGATGCCAACTGCCTTAGCAGTGTCCATTGATGAACCGCCGCCAACAGCGATGATGCAGTCTGCGCCGCTTGCCTTGAAAGCTTCAACGCCTGCCTGAACATTCTCAATTGTGGGGTTAGCCTGAATTGTGCTGAATACATCGTATGCAATATCAGCGCCCTTGAGCACGTTGAAAACCTTGTCTGCAACGCCGAATTTGATGAGGTCGGGGTCGCAGCAAACGAGAGCCTTTTTGAAGCCTCTTGCCTTGAATTCATCG
>JAZNDY010000055.1:0-5055 GCA_045588295.1 Acutalibacteraceae bacterium | reverse complement strand
TTCCTTATCCAAAAAGCTCCTGATTGTTTCTATTTTTCCCGAAGCAGCCTTTGCCGCTTCAAGCGAACGCTCACCGTAAGTAAAAAGAACATCTATATTGTTTTCAGCGGCTTTCTGACCCACCAATGCGTGAGCCTGAGCGCTGTATGAGCCGAGCTCAAGCATATCGCCGATAACGGCGATTTTTCTTTTTGCATTCATACCGCCAAGCACGGCAAGAGCCGCCGCCTGCGAATCGGGGCTTGCATTATAGCAATCCTCAATAAACGTTATGCCGCATTTTTTAACTATCTTCTGGCGCATACCTGCAGGCACGTATTTTTTGAGAGCTTCAAGGGCATCCTGCGCAGCTATGCCGAAAAAGCTGCCTGCCGCCGTTGCGGCAAGTGCGTTATAAACGTTGTGTTTGCCGGGGAAAGGAAGATGAACACCGATTTTGCCCTCAGCGCAAATCACGTCAAACGCAAGCTCTGTTTCGCCGATTATGATGTTTTCTGCCGTAAACGCACAGTCTTTGTTATCTATGGCGTAACGGGTAACGGGGTGGTCTGCAGGGCTGACGGTGATAAGCATATCGTCATCACCGTTAAGGATAACGGGTGCACCTGCCTGCATACCCTGCATAATTTCAAGCTTTGCCTTGAGAATGCCTTCTCTTGAGCCGAGTTTTTCGATGTGAGAAACACCGATGTTGCTGATAACGGCAACGTCAGGTCTGACAGCGGCTGTCATACGCGCGATTTCGTCAAAGCCGCTCATACCCATTTCAATAACCGCCGCTTCGTGAGTTTCATCAAGCCTGAAAAGCGTGAGCGGCACGCCGATTTCGTTATTGAGGTTACCCTCATTTTTAAGGGTGTTATATTTCACGCTCATTACGGCGTGAACCATTTCTTTTGTTGTTGTTTTGCCAACGCTGCCCGTGATGCCTATAACGGGAATGTTAAACAGGCTTCTGTAATAGCCTGCAAGGTCAAGAGGCGCCTGCCTTGTGCTTTCAACAAGAATCTGATTTTTGCCCAGGCCGCAGTCTTTTTCGCAGATAACTGCCTGTGCGCCAAGCTCAATTGCTTTCTGAGCAAACTCGTGGCCGTCAAAATTCTCGCCCCTGATGGCTATAAAAAGACAGCCGGGTTCGATTTTTCTTGTGTCTGTGCAAACACAGTTAAAACTGCCGTTAAGCTCACTTTCGCTTTTAACTGCCTTTGCCGCTTCTTTGAACGTTAAAGCTTTCATCAGCCAACCTCCGCTGTGCCTGAAAGAATTTCAGCAACAACTTCTCTTTCATCAAAATGTATTTTGCCGCTTGCAAGAATCTGGTAAGTTTCCTGACCCTTGCCTGCAAGCACAACCATATCGCCCTCATCAGCCATTGAAAGCGCCTTTGCAATGGCTTTTTTGCGGTCAATTTCAACCACAACTTTTGAGGTGTGCTTTTTGATTCCCTCAACGATATCCGCAATAATCGCATCAGGCTCTTCGCTTCTGGGGTTATCTGACGTTACAACCGCCACGTCAGAAAGCTTTGCGGCAATGTCGCCCATAATCGGACGCTTTGTTTTGTCTCTGTCACCGCCGCAACCGAAAACCGTAATAACCTTGCCCTCAGTTATCTCTCTGACGCAGTTGAGAACGTTTTCAAGACCGTCAGGTGTGTGGGCATAGTCAATAAGAACCGTGTAAGGCGTTTGGGTGGGAACAACCTCCATTCTGCCGGGAACACCCACGCAGCCTGCAAGTCCGTCAAGCACAGCTTTGAAATCCATACCCATTTCAACAAGGCAAACAGCCGCACCCATTGAATTATAGACCGAGAATTTGCCGGGAACGGCAAACCTGACTCTGCCGATGTTTGAATTGCTGACAAGTTCATATTTAACACCCGACGAAGCAATTCTGATATTTTTTGCGGAATAATCGCAATTATCGTTATTAACGCTGAACGTTACGTTTTTGCAAGAGGTATCTGCAAGCATATAACCTGCCGCCTCATCATCGATATTGATAACGGCAAGATCGGAATTTTCAAACAGCATATGCTTTGCAGCTTTATAATTTTCAAACGAGCCGTGGTAATCAAGGTGATCCTGCGTAAGGTTTGTGAATATTGAAGCTTCAAAGCGGATACCCTCAACTCTTCTCTGGTCAAGAGCCTGTGACGAAACCTCCATTGTGCAAAAATCGCAGCCGCAGTCAGCCATCTCTTTAAACAGAGCAAAAAGGTCATAGCAATCAGGTGTTGTAAGAACGGCGGGATATTCCTTGTCACCGACAATGTTTTTGACCGTGCCGATAAGACCCGTTTTATATCCCATTGAATCAAGAACCGCCTTGATGATAAAGCAAGAAGTTGTTTTGCCGTTTGTGCCCGTAACGCCGATTATTCTGAGCTTTCTTTCGGGGTGACCGAAGAAAGCGGCGCTCAGGCGCGCATAAGCCGCTCTTGTGTTTTCAACAAGAATCTGTTCTTTCAGACCCATATCTTTCTGAACAACAACGGCAACAGCTCCGTTTGCAAGAGCTTCAGCGGCTTTTGTGTGGCCGTCAAAACGTTTGCCCTCAATGCAAACAAATATGCAACCCTCGGCAACCTTTGCCGAGTTATCGGT
Source organism: Acutalibacteraceae bacterium (assembly GCA_045588295.1). Classification (GTDB taxonomy): domain Bacteria; phylum Bacillota; class Clostridia; order Oscillospirales; family Acutalibacteraceae; genus CAG-177. The sequence continues at coordinate 2,446 of JAZNDY010000055.1, read as the reverse complement.
AATAAACAAAACTTCTCTGTCCTGTGCTGCACAGGCTACACCCAAATCCTGCAATAATGCGGAAAGCTTCATTTTCTTCTGACCTCCTGAGTGTCACGGCAGAGCAAGCCGCTATGCAAAATCGCTTACTCCCGTGTTCGATTTAAAGTAAACCGTTATGGTTGAACCGTATTCAACCGTTTCGCCCGGCGCAATACTTTGCGAATAAGACATTATTTCGCCCTCATTCAAAGCATTGCCCGAAATTTTAATATTCAAACCTGCCGACAGCGCATATTTATTTGCCGCTGACAGTGTCATCTGCGTCAGGTCGGGAACTTCAACGGTCAACCGCTCTGCATCGTTTTCAGTGTACAAAACGATCACACCGTTTTGAGGAACAGGCTGGTTATATGCAGGCATCTGGCTGATAACCGTTTCGCCCTCGCCGACAACCTTAACCTCAAAGCCTTTGTCCTCAAGAATTGTAACAGCTTCGTCCTTTTGTCTGCCGACAAGGCCGGGAGCCATTGTGTCAAGCCTTGCAAGCTCTTTTTCGTTATACTGTCTTTCAACGCCCATATATTCGAGCGTTTTTTCAACAACCTGAGCTGCAACCGGGGTGCAAATCTGACCGCCGTTAATCTGACCCTCAGGTTCATCAACAAGAATGAGAACGGCAATTTCGGGGTCGTTTGCCGGAGCAAAGCAACCGAACGAAGCAACGTATTCACCCTTTTTGCCAAGCTTCTGTGACGTTCCCGTTTTGCCTGCCACCCTGTAGCCGGGAACGTAAGCGTTCTTACCTGTGCCGCTTGTAACAACGCCCTCCATCATATCGGCAACCGTTGCCGCGGTTTCTTCCGAAATAACCTGACGCCTGATGTTAGGCTGTGTTTCGCTGATGACGTTTCCGTTTTCATCAAGCTGGCGCGCAACAACGTAAGGCGTCATCAGATATCCGCCGTTTGCAACCGCGCTGATTGCCGTTACCATCTGAATGGGCGTTACCTGGAATGACTGACCGAACGATGAGCTGGAAAGCTCAACAAGCCCCATTTTGTCATATGCATGGTAGTTAACGCCTGCCACGGGAGACGGCTCGGCAGGCAGGTCAATGCCTGTTTTTTCCGTGAAGCCGAACGCTTCAAAATATTCAACAAATTTCTCTTTGCCGAGAGCCTGACCCGCGGTAATGAACAAGGGGTTGCAGGAATTCATCAGTCCGTGTTTAAGGTCCTGTGTGCCGTGGCCGTCACGGTCATGGCACTTGATTGTTCTGTCGGCAACCTGAATCCTGCCCGTGCAATTATATGAGAAATTATCGCCAAGCACGTTTTCTTCAACCGCAGCCGCAGCCGTTACAATTTTAAAAACCGAACCCGGTTCGTAGCTGTCGCTGACAATGAAGTTTCTCCACTTTGAATAAAGCAAATCGCTGCGTGCTTTCGTTCTCTCTTCCTCGTCGGGATACTGTTCAAGAAGCATTGCCTCTTCTTCTTCCGTGAGCGCCTGCGGCGAGTTAAGGTCAAAATTGCCCATACTTGCCATAGCAAGAATTGCGCCTGTATCAACGTCCATAACAACGCCGTAAGCTCCAACGCCCTTTGAATCCGTGTAAACCTGTTCAAGACTGTCTTCAAGGTAACGCTGGATAACCTCATCAACCGTCAGCACAAGGCTTGTTCCCTGAACGGGGTCATAAACGGTTTCATATTCGCGGCTCATAACGTCGCTCTTGCCGTTTTGCGCTGTAATGATTCTGCCGGGCGTGCCCATCAGCGTTGTGTCATACTTAAGCTCAACGCCGAGTCTGCCGATATCATCCGTGCCCGTAAAACCGATAACGTTTGCCGCCAGAGTGCCGTGCGGATAATAACGCTTAACGTCAGGGTCAATGCCTATAGCCGAACTGTAATAAATTCTTTTTTCGTTCGTTATAAGCTCGCCTTTTTTGCTTTCCGTTGTAACGGTGTAAGAGTAATACTGCGTCAGAAATTCTGCAACGCGTTCTTTTTCCTCAAGCTCAATCTGGCGTTTAAGAACAAGATAAGCATATTTGCTTCTGTCCGCTTTCTCTTTGATATCCTCAAAATCAACGCCGATTATTGCAGAAAGCTTGCGGCAAAGGTCGTTTTTGAAATCCTCGTTTTCAATTTCGCTCGGTTTTATATAAACTTTCCAGACCGATGCACTCTTTGCAAGAACCGTGCCGTTTGCATCGTAGATAATTCCTCTTGCAGCTGAAATCTCCGTATCGTGAAGCTGATTTTTTTCAGCCTGTTTTTTATACTGCTCGCTGTCAATAAGCTGAATGCGCGCAAGGTTAACGGCAGTTGAACCGAAAACCAAGCTCACAAGCAAAACAAAAACCACAAAAGCTCTAATAAACAGCTTTCTTCTGGGCGATAATTTCACCAAAGCCTTTCTCCCCTTCTTCTCCGACAAAATTCGGCTATATATTATA